>CAZCFC010000333.1:0-3359 GCA_964497815.1 uncultured Cypionkella sp. | reverse complement strand
TAGTATTCGACGACCAGGTTCGGTTCCATCTGAACCGGATAGGGCACATCGCCCAAGCCGGGGGTACGGACAAACTTCACGGTCAGTTTCGAGTTGTCAACTTCCAGATAATCCGGAACGTCACGCTCGGTCAAAGCCAGGGCTTCGACGATGATTGCCAGCTGACGCGACTTTTCGCGGACAGCGATGATATCGCCTTCCTTGACGCGGTAGGACGCGATGTTCACGCGGCTGCCGTTCACCGTGACGTGGCCGTGGTTCACGAACTGGCGTGCCGCGAAGACCGTCGGAACCAGCTTGGCACGGTACACAACGGCGTCCAGACGACGCTCCAGCAGACCCACAAGCATCTCGCCGGTGTCGCCCTTGACGCGCTCGGCTTCGTTATAGATCTTGCGGAACTGCTTTTCGGTCAGATCGCCGTAGTAGCCCTTCAGTTTCTGCTTGGCGCGCAGCTGCGTACCGAAGTCCGACAGCTTGTTCTTGCGGCGCTGACCGTGCTGGCCCGGGCCGTATTCGCGCTTGTTCACCGGGGACTTCGGACGGCCCCAGATGTTTTCGCCCATGCGGCGGTCAATTTTGTACTTGGCAGACGTGCGTTTTGTCACGGCTGATCTCCTTCAGTCATGTTTGCCCTTTTGGCTGTTTCAAAAAGCGGTTGCCGCCTTTTGCGCCTCAGAGCGTTGCGAAGGGCGTTGTCCTTTACCCTAAGGTCGACAGGGTTCTTCTTGCGAAGTCCACCAACACCAATGAAAAGCCCCGGACTTTCATCCGGGACTTGCGCGTCTTATACAGTCGGTCCGGGCGGAGTCAACCGTCCGACCCGACTTTATGCAGCCAATTCATGCCGCAAGATTGCAGCCTCGGACGCCGAGAGGTTGCGACGCGCGTAATCGCCATAGGCGTGCGGGTTTGCCTCAATCCCCGGCAGGATGTTCAGCAACCCGGCACGCTGGGCTTCCTCGACCGTATCAAGCGCGGTGTTGGACGGATGGAAGCTTTCGGTTTCCAGCCCGTTGGCCCAGACGATGTTGTGACTTTCCAGCAAGATATGCACATAGGTCACTTCGCGCAGTGCATGATCGACCATGATCGAGCCATCGTTGATCAGGTCTTCGGCCGCCACCAGCACTTCGGGCGTGTTGAACAACGCCTGCGCTGCGGCCCCCCTGATCAGCATGCGGTGCTGGGGCGACACCAGCAGGTCATCCTCGGGCCTGCCAATTCCCAAAGCGCCCGCACGAAAGCGGATAGGGCGCAGATGTGGCATCGCATATAGCCGCGCACCGGACATGCGACGATGACCGGTCCAAAGCACCGGCTGCGGGCCATTGTCACGGGTCAGGATGGGATCGCCCGGACGCAGATCGCGGATGTGCCGCGCACCGTCCGGTGTCAAAAGCCGCGTCTCGGGTGTAAAGCAGATCACCCCACCCGCCACCCGCGCCCCTGCCCCGGAATGGGTGCGGTCAACAGACGTACGGACAACCCACAGATCCTGATCGCTGGGCGGCAGATCGCCCACCAGCATCAGCAAACGCGCCCCGGTATCTGGCACCGGAATAATGGTCACGGTAAAGCTTTGGTGGCCATCGGTGACGATAAAGCCCTGGTCGGGCAGGTCGGGGATAAACTCGGTCACACTTGCATCGGGGCCTGTTTCGGTTCCAACCGCGACCCCCACCAGACGCCGCACCATGCGCGCCGCCCGCTTCCGTATATCCGCCGCTCCTTCAGCCCCTTCCAAAAGTAGCAACCCTTGCGGGCCATCCACGCGCACAGCCGCTCCCGTCCAGCGCCAAGCGGCGCCGACGGCGAGTAGATCGAGGGACGCGGCCTTGAGGCCGTCTACTTCTGTTTGTGACCAGGATATGACGAACGTGCCCAAAGAGCCCGTTTTCATGCCTGTTTGCCTGCTCGTTTATTATTTCTTATTCGGAAACGTTAACAAGAAGCTGACAGTAATTCCAAGTTTTATTTGCAACAAATACGGGAAGATCTGTGTGCTAAAATTGCAGGTTAAGGTTCAGCGCCCCCACAATCTGCCCTTCAGATTGCTGCTCAAACTCTGGCCCCAAATAGCTAAGCCCATAAAAAGCCGACGCTTTTTCGCCCTGCCAATGCACCCCTGCCCGCATGCGGCTGCGGCCTGCGGACAGTGTGGCATTTCCACCACTTGGCAGTAGTTTGCTGTCAAAGACCTGCGCGTAATCAGCGCCGACGACAAAGCTGACCGATTGATCCCGGGTGCCTTCGACGGCGCGATACCGCTGACCCGTCCCCGGATCACGCAACATCAGATCATCCTGACCCAGCCGTCCGATCACCAGATCGCCCCCCACCCGGACAAAGGTTTCCAGCCCCGCCTGCGCCTCGACAAACGGACGGAGGCGGGCGTTATCGCCCAAAGCCACCGTGCGGCCAAGTTCCGCCACCAAAGTCGGGTAGACGGCATTGTCGAACTCATTCGCGGCCACCTGCGGCTTGGGCAGGTTCAATACGTTGTGGATGAAGCTTTGAAACCGACTGATGCCCGTTTGCGGCCCGATGAACACCAGATCCCCACCCAGGCTGACTTCATTGCCCCGCCAGATGAAATGGGTGTGCATCCCAAAGGAAAGCATCGCCGCGTAGCGCCGGTCATCCAAGGCCGGATCCGCCAGATCGACCGGTGCGATGGTTTCCCCCCGCGCCCGGAATTCCAGAATGTCACCCATCCGCAGGCTTTGATCGCCGGACCAGCTGTACCCCCGCACCCGGCTGACGGTATAGGCACCCGTGCGCCAGCGGTCATGCGCGTCGCCCAAAGCGTCGTTGGTGAACAGTCGTCCCCAACCCAGCGTCACCCGTTCTTCGGCCAATGCCGGGGTGGTCAACGCCGCACAAACCATAAAAGCCGCCAAGATCGCCTTGACCATAATCATCAATCCCAATTTGCCGCCCCCAGCGACAGCAAGGTTACAATAGATGAGCTATCGTTGCCAGCACCTTGGAAACACGTCGATCTTCGTAACAGTCTGCCTGTTGCGCAATTGTCTGCAGCGCGCGGCACCTTGCCTTATTTCAACCGCCAGACTGTCTGCCGCCATTGCCTGCCAAACGGGGCCTGCCAAAAGGTGCCTGTTCGACACCTGCAGGGATGAGCCGCTGCATGCGCGCCGCCGCGCCCTGCCCAACCGAGCCATGGACACTCGGTTCGGGGTGGTGATGGGAATCCCTCGCCGCCTGCAACAATGCCGACTTGCAGCAGAAGGTCACTGTCCGATTTTCGGGGGGTAGCTCAGACATTTATGTCGAAGACAAGGTAGACCGTCCCGGACCATTTCGGCACATAGGTGAAGTCTGAAACCCACACTCGT
>CAZCFC010000332.1:0-3384 GCA_964497815.1 uncultured Cypionkella sp. | reverse complement strand
CCAAGGCATCCATGCAAAGATTTGCTGTTGCACCGGATCGGCGGGGGCCGGGTTCAGTTTCTGCTGCAGCCACATCGTGATGCCCAGAAGGATCGGCAGCACGCCAATGAAAATCAGCGCCGTGATGCTGCCAGCCGGCGGTGCCGCCCAGGGCAGCAGGCCAAACAGGTTGAACAAGGACGAGCTGTCTGGCGCTGACAGGTCATTCAGCCAGCCAAAGAACGGCGCGTGGCGCAGTTCCAGCGTGACGAAGATCACCTTGTACAGGCTGAAGAAGATCGGAATCTGGATCAGAATCGGCAAGCAGCCTGCCGCCGGGTTGACCTTCTTGTCCTTGTAAAGCTGCATCATTTCCTTTTGCAGCTTTTGCTTGTCCTCGCCTGCGCGCTCTTTCAGCGCTTCCATTTCCGGCTGCAATTCTTTCATCCGCGCCATCGAGACGTAGGATTTATAGGCCAGAGGCAGCACCAGAAGCTTCAACACAAAAGTCAGGCCGATGATCGCAAGACCCATGTTGCCGATGATACCGTTCAACCAATGCAGTACCGCAAAGATTGGCTTTGTCAGGAAATAGAACCAGCCCCAGTCAATCGAATCGATAAATCCGGCAATACCGGCCGTCTGATAGCCCCGGATGGTTTCCCATTCCTTGGCCCCGGCGAACAGCTGCGTCTTGGATTCCACCGTCGCCCCGGGTGCGACCGTCATCAGCGGCTGACGCACCTCGGCCTGATAGATGTCGGCACCGGCCACGTATTTTGCCACCGACGTATAGGGCTTGCCCTGTTCGGGAATCAGCGTCGTCATCCAGTAATGGTCGGTAAAACCGATCCAGCCGTCGGTGGTGGCGTCAATCACCTCGGCCTGGGCGGCTTCGCGATCAATCACGGCATAGTCAGCGACTTCACCGTAATCGACTTCTGCAAAGGTGCCATCGGTGCGGCGCACCATGCCTTCGTGAACCACGTAGATGTTCTGCAGGTCCGGCAGGCCATGACGTGCCACGATTCCGTAGGAATACAGGCTGACCTCTGCCGCGCCGGTGTTCTGCACCGAATCGGTCACGGTGAACAGGAAATCTGCATCCACCGCGATGGTACGGTTGAAAATCAGGCCCTTGCCGTTTTCCCAGCGCAAGGTGACAGGCTTGTCCGGCGACAAGGTGCCACCCGAAGCGATTTTCCATTCCGATCTGGCACTCGGGACATCCTCGGCCGCCAACCCCACGCCGGGGGCCCAGCCAAAGACGGCATAATAGGGGGCATCTTTGCCGACGGGCGACAACAGGCGCACTTCGGCTGATTTCGGATCAATCGTCTCGCGATAGGTCTTGAGCGACAGGTCATCCAGCCGTCCGCCCAGCATCGAAATCGACCCGGACAGTTTCGGGGTGTCGATGGTCAGGCGCGGTGCCTCGGGCAACGGTTCCGTCAGTGCGGCAGTTGCGGCTGGGTCAACAGCACCCGGGGCGGGGGCAGTGACTGCGGCGGGGTCTTCGGCCAGCACTGCCTGTTCGGTCGGGAACCATTGCGGGAAAAGCATGGGGCCAGCCAGAAACCAGCCCATGATCACAAGGAAGCTGAGCGCAGTTGCAAGGATAAGTCTTTTGTTTTGATCGTCCATAGGGACCACCACCATTCCTGTTCAGGGTCAGGCGTGGTTCAACGATAGGGTGCGGCAAAGGTCAAGCGGTTTTCCCCCTGTCGGCCCGGCTGCTGCCAGTTTGCCAGACAATTCCGTGCTTCTGCCCTATCGCGTGCGCTGTCCGATGCGCGGGGCCTGTGTCAGCCTTGCGCGGTGGCGTGCGATCCACTCCATCGTTTCGTCCATGGGCATCGGGCGGGCGATGCCAAAACCTTGCACATCACCGCAGCCCAGTTGCGCCAGCATCGCGTGTTCCTGCGGGGTTTCCACACCTTCGGCCAGCGTCGCCAAGCCCAATCGCTCTGCCATCGACAGGATTGCCGCCACCATTTTCTGCTGTTCGCGGTCTTCATCGACCTTCGTCACAAAGCTGCGGTCAATCTTGATCCGCCGCACATCGAACCGCCGGATCGAGGTGATGGACGCGTGACCGGTACCGAAATCATCCAGATCAATGCCGCAGCCCAACCGCGCCAGCGCCGCGATGTTGGCGACGATCACGTCGTTGTCGGTATCCGCCACCACATTTTCCAGCACCTCGATGCAAAGCCGTGCCGGTTGCAGATCAAAACGGTCCAGTTCCCATTTCAGCTTGTCTGCCAGTTTGGGGTTGCGCAATTCGCTGGCCGAGAAATTCACCGCGACGGTGGGTATGCCCAGCCCCAACTTGTCCCAGCGCACCAAAGCGGACAGGGCGTTGTACAGCATCACCTCGCCCAGACGCTCGCTCAGGCCCGCATCTTCGATCAGGGGCAGGAACTCACCCGGAGAGATCAGGCCCTTGTCCGCATGATACCAGCGGGCCAAGGCCTCAAACCCTGTAATTGCGCCGGTATCGGTGGAAATCTGCGGCTGAAAATGCGCGCGGATATGGCCTTCGTCCAAGGCCTGCTCAAGCTCTTCGCGAAGCGCGTCCCGGTCGGCCCGGTTGCGGGCCATATCCGGGGTGTAGGCGCGGATCGCCCCCGGTCCGTGGCGTGCCGCCTCATCTGCGGCCACCTGCGCTGCGTCCAGCAGGGCCTTGCCACTGGGCACCGGGCTGCGGACCCCCAGGCAAAAGCCCACCGAACAGGTGACATACAGCCGCGCTGCGTTGACGCTGACCGGCACCGAAATTGCCGATTGCAGCCGCGCCGCCAGTTGCACCACGCTTTCCAGATCCAGCCGCCGCACCGGTGCAAGCGCCACGGCAAAGCCGCCCCCTTCCAGCCGCGCCACCACATCACCCTCGCGCAGCGCCGCGCAAATACGCTCTGCCGATCGCGCCAGAACTTCGGTCTGCGCCGCGCGGCCGTGACGGTCCACCAGCACATCAGCCTCATCGAATTGCAGCACCAGACACGCGGTGTTGCGCCCGGTCATCGGCGCGTCGCGCAAGATGAAATCCAGCGTGCCCACAATCTGATTGCGCAACGACAAACCGGCCAAAGCATCTGGCAAGCCCTGCAGGGGCGGCTCTGTAAACCGAAACGCCCCAGCGATGGCAAACAGCAAGGGCGTGGCCAGCGCAGTCAGGAACAGCATCTCCTCTCCGCCCAGCCAGAATGCCGCCAGTGTCATGGCGGGCAGAAACACCATCCACTCGGGGCGCCGCAATTGGGTCCAGACCGGACGAAGTGCGGTGATCAGACTGGAAAGCGACAGGTTTTGCATCCGAAGACCCCATTTTGGACGCGGGGCAGGCGCACCCCGTTGGGGGAAACCTAGGCAAGGAGGTTGATCGGAAGGTTAATCCGCATC
>CAZCFC010000331.1:0-3419 GCA_964497815.1 uncultured Cypionkella sp. | reverse complement strand
GATGAAATCTGGCTTTGGCATGCCGGGGCGGCGTTGCAGCTGTCGATGGGGCTAAACCATGCGGTGGATCACCGGATGGGGCCGGATGTGCTGCGCGATCAGCTGGTGCAATGCGTGGTGCCTGCCGGGCATTGGCAGGCCGCGCAAAGCCTGGGCGACTGGACGCTGGTGTCTTGCACCGTATCGCCGGGGTTCCGGTTTGAGGGGTTCGAGCTGGCAGAGCCGGGGTTTGACCTGCCTCGGGGGGCGTGATGGATCACAAGGACTTTGTTACAAGCCTGCCCGCCGGTCTGCGCGCGGGTCTGACCGCCAGATCCGATCAGGCGGGGCTGCGGCATCTGGCGCTGCATCTGGGTGCGATCCTGGTGGTGGGGGCGCTGATTGCAGGGGCGGTGCCGGGATGGTGGGTCTTGCTGCCGGTGCAGGGCGTGCTGATCGTGTTCCTGTTCACGCTGGAACATGAGGCGACCCACAAGACCCCGTTCGCGTCCTTGGGTTTGAACGAATGGGTGGGGCGGGCCTGCGGCTTTGTGCTGCTGTTGCCGTTCGAGTGGTTCCGGTATTTCCATCTGGCGCATCACCGCTGGACCAATATCGAAGGCCGCGATCCGGAATTGGAGGGCGGCAAGCCCGAAGCGCCGGGGGCATGGGTCTGGCATGTGTCGGGGCTGCCCTATTGGATTGCCGGGGCGCGGCTGTTGGGGGCGCTGATGCGGGGGCGGGCGGTTGGTGCCTATCTGCCTGCCGCCGCCCTGCCCCGGATTGTGACCGAGGCGCGGTGGATGGGCTTTGGCTATGGGCTGGTGGCGATCAGTCTGGCGCTTGGGCCGTTGCTGTTCTGGGTCTGGCTGCTGCCGGTGCTGTTGGGCCAGCCGGTGCTGCGGCTGTATCTTCTGGCCGAACATGGTGACTGTCCGCGCGTGGCGAACATGTTCGAGAACACCCGCACCACCTTTACCACCGCGCTGCTGCGGTTTCTGGCCTGGAACATGCCCTATCATGTTGAACACCACGTCTATCCTGCGGTGCCGTTTCACCAGTTGCCGGCGCTGCACAGGCTGATGAAGGCCGAATTGCGGGTGACGGCACAGGGCTATGCCGCGTTTACCCAAGACTACCTGGCGCGACGAATGTGACGGGTACAAGTTTGTCGTGGCCGCCGCGCCCCCTCGGCGCTAACAGGGGCGGATGAGTGACATATCCCCCAAGAACGAAGACTCGTTGCGCGGCTTTGGCTTTGCGCTGTCTGCCTATTTGCTGTGGGGGTTCCTGCCGATCTTCATGAAGGCGGTGGGGCATATCTCGCCAGCCGAGGTGATTGCGCATCGGGTGATCTGGTCGATCCCGATTGCGGGGGCGGTGCTGATCTGGCTGGGGCGCACGCAGGATTTGCGTGTGGCGCTGCGCACCCCGCGCATGTTGCTGATGGCGGTGGTGACGGCGGCGCTGATCACGGTGAACTGGGGCATTTACGTCTGGGCGATTGGCGCGGGCCACGCGCTGGACGCGGCTTTGGGGTATTACATCAACCCGCTGTTCTCGTTGTTTCTGGGGGCGGTACTGCTGGGTGAGAAGTTGAGTGCGGCGCAGAAATGGGCGATTGCGCTGGCAGCGCTGGCGGTGATGGTGCTGACCTTCGAGGCGGGGAAACTGCCCTTGGTGGCGCTGGGCCTGACGGTGACATGGGGGATTTATGCCTATCTGAAAAAGTCGCTGCCGATCGGGCCAAATCAGGGGTTTTTCCTTGAGGTGCTGATCCTGCTGCCTTTTGCGATCGGCTATGTGATCTGGGCGCAGGCAACGGGCGTTGGACATTTCCTGCAAGGCGTCGGCTGGGACACGCTGCTGTTGCTGTGCTGCGGGGTGGTGACGGCGATCCCGCTGATGCTGTATGCCAACGGGGCCAAGCTGTTGCGGCTGTCGACCATCGGCATCATGCAGTATATTGCGCCCACGATGATTTTCCTGACGGCGGTCTTCGTTTTTGGCGAAGATTTCGGACGCGGCAAGATGATTGCCTTTCCGATGATCTGGGTGGCGCTGGTGATCTATACCGTGTCGATGGTGCGGCAGGCCCGGGCGGCGGGGCGGTGAGACGATGGCGCACGCCGGGGGTTTCACACCCCCGGCCCCCCGTGGGATACTTGGGCACAGAGGATGCGCAATTTTAGATAAATTGGAAGGACTTATGGTCGGCTGATCTGGCCGCCGCCCACGGCTGCGGGCACGCCTGTGGTGCTGGGGCAAGAGGTTGGCAGACCGTAGGCCACGCGGGCGGCGAGGAAGGCGAAGGCTGCGGCCTCGAGCATGTCGCCGTTCAGGTTGGCGGCCTCGACGGGTGCGATGGTGCAGGCCATGCGCTGGGCCAGTTGCGCCATCAACGCGGCATTGTGGCGGCCCCCCCCTGCGACAAGAAGGCGGGTGACGGGTTTGGGGAAATGTTCGGCCCCTTTGGCCACGCAGGCGGCGGCGATGGCGGTCAGGGTTGCGGCCGCATCGGCGTTGGACAGTTTATGGGTTTTCCTGAAGAACGCGTGGAAACCGTTGCGGTCCAGCGATTTTGGCGGAATTCTGTGAAAATAGGGTTGGGTCAGGAAAGCGCGGACCAAGGCTTCGTCCACGCGCCCCGCAGCGGCCAAGGCACCGCCTTCATCCTGCGTCTGACCGAGGCGGACCTGCATCAGATCGTTGATCGGCGCATTGGCGGGGCCGGTGTCAAACGCCAGCAATGCGCCGGGGGTTTCCGGGCCGGGCTGGCCCGGATCAATCCAGGTGACATTGCCGACGCCACCCAGATTGAGGATCGCCAGCGGCGTGTCGGCCCCCAGCCATTTCGCACAGGCGAAGTGATAGAACGGCGCCAAGGGCGCGCCCTGCCCGCCCAGTTCGACATCCGTGCTGCGAAAATCCCAAACCACCGGCGTGTTCAGCACCTGGGCCAGAAGCGCACCATTGCCTGCCTGATGCGTGCCGCGGCCGCCCGGGTCATGGGCAAGGGTCTGACCGTGAAAACCGATCATGTCGGCACCACCAAAGCGTGCCAGCAGTTCGGCATGGGCGGTTTCGACCACCTCGGCGGCGGCGGCCACATCCGGATCGCCCGGCCATTGGCCAAAGGCGCGGCGGATGGTGGCTTGCTCGGCCTGAGTGTAGGGGCGGTAGGCGTGCGGGCCGAACTCCAGTATGGCATGGCCATCGGTGCGCAGCATGGCGGCATCAACCCCATCCAGCGAGGTGCCGGACATGGTGCCAAGAACCCAGATCGGACCCCGTTTCGCCATCTTCCCCTTCGGCCCCCTGCCCGCTATACCACCCGGACCTTAAAGCGTGTTCCGGGCAAGTGAAAACCGGTTTTACGATCAGATCACGCGACACCTACAGAACAAAGCATGAGTGTGCCATGACCTACCATCCGAAAT
>CAZCFC010000330.1:0-3443 GCA_964497815.1 uncultured Cypionkella sp. | reverse complement strand
TTCCCCCCACCTGCGCCGCCCCTTCAGTGCAGCACCATGATCTGCCCGCACCAAAGCCCGACCGATCATGGGCACAACCGATCATGGGCACAACCGATCATCGACAAAATCGGTGCAGATGCGTGCGGGCCCCCACCCCTGCCACATCCGGCAGGGGATTTCGCCGCCAGAAACACCGCCCGGCCATCCGGCAACCCGCTGCCCGGCTTGACGGTGACGCCGATGCCCCCGCACTGCACAGGGAATCATCCGGTGGTCAGGCCCGCTGCCGGCCAGGTCCGCCCCCCCCTCCGCCGTGGCGCACCGCGAATGTGGGGGGCTGACTGCGGCAATCAACCATTTGCCCCTGTCGTCAAAGGACCTGATCAGCGCGGCGGATGATGTTCATCCAGACCTGCGGCCAAAGCCACCGGTGCGGCCGCCGCATCAGGTGCTGCCAACGCCCAATGCGCCGGCAGCACCCATCGGCTCAGATCATCGCCATGCCGCCGTTGACGTGCAGCGTCGCCCCGGTCACATAACCGGCCTCAATGCTGGCCAGATACAGGCAGGCCGCTGCAATCTCGCTGGCCTCGCCCATCCGCCCCGCCGGAACCGCCGTCAGGATCCGCGCCTTCTGTTCGTCATTCAACTTGTCGGTCATCGCCGTGGTGATAAAGCCCGGCGCCACACAGTTCACCGTGATGCCCCGGCTGGCCACCTCTGCCGCCAGTGATTTCGACATCCCCACCATGCCCGCCTTGGACGCGGCATAGTTGGCCTGCCCCGGATTGCCCGTGGCCCCGACAACCGACGAGATATTGATGATCCGGCCCCAACGCGCCTTCATCATGCCGCGCATCACCCCCCGGCACAGCCGGAAGGTCGAGGTCAGGTTCACATCCAGCACCGACTGCCATTCGTCGTCGCTCATGCGCATGAACAGATTGTCCTTGGTGATACCTGCGTTGTTCACCAACACATCCACCGCGCCCATCGCGGCAATCGCGGCCTTGGGCAAAGCCTCGACACTGGCGACATCCGACAGGTTGCAGGGCAACACATGCGCCCGGCTGCCCAGCTCGGCAGCCAAAGCCTCCAGGGGCTCTGTCCGGGTGCCGGACAATGCCACCGCCGCCCCCGCCGCGTGAAGACTGCGCGCAATCGCCGCCCCAATTCCCCCCGAAGCGCCCGTGATCAGCGCCGACTTCCCCGTAAGATCAAACATCGCCTTGCCCTCAAACTGCGTTGCCCCTTGATACCAACCAATCGAACCGCGCGCCACCCATAGGACCAGACATGCCGTCCCTTGCACCGCACGCCCTTGCAGGCCCCAGATGTGATCCTGCCAAACACCACGCTTGGCGCCGCGCCGGAGCGACCACCGGCTGTGTGCCAATCCCCCACCCGGCGTTCCGCGCTCACCAGCCTTCGCCTGGCTGGCCTGTGCCCAGCCCCCACCCGGCCGGGAACGGCGACAAGATGGGAACGGGGACAAGATCGGAACGGCGACAAGATGGGCCCAGATGGCAACGAAACGGGGATGGGCGACGGGCCAGAGCCCCAGCGCCAACGCCGCAGGGCCTTCGTCATCCCATCCGTTTTCTCGCAGACGGCGCGCGCCCTTATCCTTTGGCCGCGATCACGTCCTCGGGCGTTCCCACCGCCCGCGTCACGGCCCCCGAAGCAGTGCGCTTGATCATCCCCGACAGGGCCTTGCCCGCACCAATCTCCCAATACTCGGTCACACCCGCCCCCTCCATCCACAGCACGGACTCACGCCAGCGCACCGACCCCGTCACCTGCGCCACCAACAGCGCACGGATGCGGTCAGGCTCGGTCACCGCCTCGGCGCGCACGTTCACCACCACCGGCAGCTTGGGCGCATGGATCACCACGCCCGCCAATGCTTCATTCATCACCGCCGCCGCAGGCTGCATCAGCGTGCAATGGAACGGCGCCGATACTGGCAACAACAGGGCACGCTTGGCCCCCTTGGCCTTGGCAATCTCCAAAGCGCGTTCCACTGCGCCACGATGGCCCGACACCACCACCTGCGCCGGGTCGTTGTCATTGGCCGCCTGACACACCTCGCCCTGCGCAGCCTCTGCGGCAACGTCCGTGGCCGCCGCAAAATCCAATCCCAGCAGCGCCGCCATTGCGCCCACACCCACCGGCACCGCCTCTTGCATGGCCTGCCCGCGGATGCGCAACAACCGCGCGGTATCCGCCAGCTCCAACGCCCCCACCGCACACAAGGCCGAGTATTCGCCCAGCGAATGCCCCGCCACAAAGGCCGCCGTCTCAATCCCCAAGCCTTCAACCTCAAGCGCCCGCAGCGCCGCAATCGACGTCGCCATCAGCGCAGGCTGCGCGTTTTTGGTCAGGGTCAGGTCATCAATCGCGCCCTCCCAGATCAGGTGCGACAGCTTTTCCCCCAAAGCCTCATCGACTTCGTCAAACACCGCCTTCGCGGCCGGATAGGCCTCGGCCAAAGCCCTCCCCATCCCGATGGTTTGCGCCCCTTGGCCCGGAAATACGAATGCGCGGCTCATGCTGCCCTCCTGCTGGTTTGGCCAAGGCTTACCCTGCCCGCCAAACCCGTGCAACGTCTGCGCACATCTGCTGTGCAGCGGCAGCCCATGCGGCTGGACCCACAAGGTGCTAGAAACACAGTCATTTCCCATACCCGGAGCGTCCCATGCCCGCCACCAATACCCAAAGCAGCTTTGGCAGTGCCACCCGCACCCTGCATTGGCTGACCGCACTGCTGATCCTGACGGCCATCCCGTTGGGGCTGATCGCCAACCAACTGTCCACCGCACCCGACTCCATCGTGCTGAAAACCCAGCTGTTCTCCTTGCACAAAACCATCGGCGTCGCGGCGTTTCTTGTGGCACTGGCGCGCATCCTCTGGGCCTTGGGCCAACCCCACCCCGCGCCCCTGCACCCCAACCGCCACCTTGAAATATCGCTCGCCGCAGCCGTGCACTGGATGCTTTACATCTCGATGCTGGCCGTTCCTCTGACAGGCTGGATTCACCACGCCGCCCTCTCCGGCTTTGCCCCCATCCTGTGGCCCCTGGGCCAGGATCTGCCGTTCGTGGCAAAATCGGAAACCACCGCCGCGATTTTTGGCACGGCGCATTGGGTCTTCACCAAACTTCTGGTGGCCTCGGTCCTTCTGCACGTCGCAGGCGCCCTGAAGCACCACTTCATCGACCGCGACGCCACCCTGCTCCGCATGTCCCATGGCAAGACAGCACCCGACACCCCCCGCGCCGTCACCACGGGCCGCACCCCGCTGATCGCCGCCCTGCTGATCTATGTCGCAGGCGCAGGTCTGGCCTACGCCTTGCTGCCCGGCACCGCCCCAACGGCAAACCCCAGCCCCCAAACCACCACCCAAACCACCGCCCCCACCACCGGCAACTGGACCGTCACCGAAGGCACACTGGCCTTCT
>CAZCFC010000329.1:0-3447 GCA_964497815.1 uncultured Cypionkella sp. | reverse complement strand
CATCATCGCGCTCCAGCAGCGCCCGGGTGGCCGAGTGGCGCATCCGGTCGATCTGCTCGTTGATCTGCGATTCCTTCTCGATATAGGTGTCTGTCCGCGCCACGTAGGCTTCGGGTTGATAGTAGTCGTAATAGGACACGAAGTATTCGACGGCGTTGTCGGGGAAGAAGGTCTTGAATTCACCGTACAATTGCGCCGCCAGCGTCTTGTTGGGCGCAAGAATGATGGCGGGGCGCTGGGTCTGTTCGATCACCTTGGCCATGGTAAAGGTCTTGCCGGTGCCCGTGGCCCCCAGCAACACCTGATCATGTTCCCCCGCAAGCACCCCCCGCGACAATTCGGCAATCGCCGTTGGCTGATCGCCTGCGGCCTCAAACTGCGTTTGCAGCACAAAGCGTCGACCGCCTTCCAGTTTCGGGCGGGTCAGCACGTCGGGGCGCTCAGACAGGGCGTTGATGTTGTTGTGGGGCATGGGTGATTCCCTCCGGCTGTCTAATCTATTCCGTTTTTGTTCACGGGGAAGGGGTCTGTTAAGGCTGACTTAATGCTCGTTGCAGCAAGATGAACAGAGTCGATGCAATTTTAAGGAAAATACACATAAATGATGCAAGTCATGGTTGTTTTTCGCGGCCAACTGGGGCAGAGTTGTCTGGCAAGCAGCAAACTAAGCTGTCGGTTGGTCGCACCACGCACCCCACCCACACTCCCCGTGGCCGACCGACAGCACCTTCCTTTGGTTGCGGGCTTGCACTTTTCCCCGAATTTCGGAATAAACCACCCTAACCACTGGGAGATTTGACCATGCGCGCCCGCATCTATCAGCCCGCGAAAACTGCCATGCAATCCGGCACAGCCAAAGCCAAGGGCTGGGTGCTTGAGTTTGCTCCGGCTTCGGCCCGGGAAGTAGACCCTTTGATGGGCTGGACCAGCAGCAGCGACACCCAGGCCCAGGTCAAGCTGCGCTTTGACAGCCGTGACGCCGCCGAGGACTACGCCCGCAGCAACGGCATCGAGTTTGATGTGACCGAAGCCAAGACCCGCAAGCCTGTGATCCGCGCCCGTGGCTACGGCGAAAACTTTGCCACCGACCGCAAGGGCGTGTGGACCCACTGATTTACGGTGCACCGCGCCCGCATTGCCCGCCTGTCACAGGCGGGCTTTATCTTGTTATGTTGAAAGGTTTTATCATGCGGTTTGTCCTTGTTGCGTTGCCGCTTGCGTTCTGTGCGGGTGCGGTCGATGCCGAACCTGCCTCGGCAGCCGGTGCCGCCGCGTTGACGGGCCTGTTCCAGACTTATCTGGGGGCGGCCGATGGGGTCGTGACGATCGTGGCAGAGGGCGATGCTTATGGCGTCACGCTGGATTTCGCCCCCTTGATTGCCGCTATGCCCGATGCCGGCGTCAAGGCCAGCATCAGCCCCGTGCTGTTTGAACTGACCGACAAGGGTGACGGCACCTGGGGGATGGCGCAGGATCAGGCCTTTGATCTGGCTGTAAAAGTGCCGGGCAAACTGGACATCGTGGTGACGTTGGGCAATTGGACCGGCACCGGAATATTCGATGAGTCGCTGAAAGCCTTTTCAACCTCTTCGTCGCAAATTACCGATATTGCGGTTGCAGAGGTCATGACAGACCCGACGCTGGGCGAAACCAAGGTTGTCTATTCCATCGCCAGTGCCCGCTATGACAGCACCGCGACGGCGGCGTCTGCGGGCGGGGTGGACAGCACGGCCAGCTATGCATTGAACGGGCTGACCGAAAGCTTTTCGCTGCCGGGCATGGCCGAAGGTGCGCCGCCGATGGACATCACGGCATCCGCCGACACCTATGTTGCTGATGCGAAGATCACCGGTTTGCGACCGGATGCGCTGTACCGGTTGGTGGCGTTTCTGGTGGCCAACCCCTCCAAAGCTGCCATGTTGGCGCAGCAGGACGGGCTGAAAACCATCCTGCGCGATGGCCTGCCGCTGTTTGACCATATGATCAGCAGCGGAACGATCAGCACGATTTCCGTGCTGTCGCCTTTGGGCACCTTCGGGTTGGACGAGGCCGCAGTGACGCTTGAGGCAAACGGCTTTGTGGGCGACGGATTGTTGCGCGAAGCCGTCACTCTTTCCGGCCTGTCCGCTCCGGCGGGGCTGGTGCCTGATTGGGCCATCGGTCTGGTGCCATCGGCGGTGTCGCTTGATTTGAAAGTGTCGCGGTTCAATCTTGCGGCCCCGGTGGCCCTGATCCTGGATGCCGTGGATTTTGCCACCGGCCCTGCCGATCCGTCCGCGTTTGAAGGGCAGATGATGATGGCCCTGATGCCCGAGGGTGTGGTGGACATCACGCTGGCCCCCGGTGGTGTTGAGGCCCCGATCTACCGTCTGGGATATGAGGCGAAGATGACGGCGGGCACGGCCGCGCTGCCGTTTGGCACAGGCAAAGTCACGCTGACGGGGATGGCCGAACTGCAAGCCGCCCTTGCCGCCGCCGGGGCCGAGATTGGCGGACAGGCGGGTCCACTTTTGGCGATGGCCGAAGGCATGGCCAAGCCGGGTCCGGATGGCGCCTTACTGTGGGATCTTGAGATGACCGCCCAGGGCGGCCTTTTGGTGAATGGAGTCGACATGATGGGCGCGGGCGGACAGTAACATGGCGATAACCATCACCCGCGAAAGCCCGCTGGGGCCGGATATGGCCCTATTGATGCAGCGCCACACCGCCGCCATGCATCACGACACCCCGCCCGAAAGCATCCATATGTTGGATGCTTTCGCATTGGCGTCGCAAGATGTAGCCTTCTTCGTGATGCGTGACGCGGGCAAGCCCGTGGCGATGGGGGCGTTCAAACGGCTGGATGCGGACCATGGAGAAATCAAATCCATGCATGTCCTTGCCGAAAATCGCGGGCAAGGCCTGTCGCGACAGTTGTTGCTGCATCTGATGTCCGAGGCCAAAGCCGCAGGCCTGACCCGGCTGTCGCTTGAAACCGGCGCCCAAGCTGCCTTTGCGGCCGCTCAGACCCTTTACGAAAAAGCTGGCTTCACGATTTGCCCGCCTTTCGCCACCTACATCGAAGACCCACTGTCGGTTTTCATGACGCGCTCTCTTGCGTGACGGCTTCGGCTGTCGCACAAAGAGCCAACGGTCCCGTAGCTCAGCTGGATAGAGCAGCCGCCTTCTAAGCGGCGGGCCGGGGGTTCGAGTCCTCCCGGGATCGCCAGTATCAGACTGCTTGTTGTCGTTCGGCGCGCAAACACCGACTTTTCGGCAAAAGTCGGGAATCTGAGGGATACCTTGGGATCCCGATGCCGCGGGCGGCCAGTAATCATCTGGTCTGCATGCGTTATGCACTGAGCTGCCACCGGGGCTGAAAGTCGAACCCCAGCCTTGCCTCTTTGCTGCCCGCGATTCGGCCGAGCTGGTACTATCGAAGAGCTGCCTCTGCGTCCGACCGCAAAT
>CAZCFC010000328.1:0-3461 GCA_964497815.1 uncultured Cypionkella sp. | reverse complement strand
ATCGCCAAGGCGCGGTCAAGGTTCAGCCTTGCGTTGGACGCCATGGCGTCCACTGTGCCAAAGGTCAGATCGCCGGTCAGTTCTCCGCGCGCATCGGCCACCGCACCGCTAAAGCGTTGCAAGGACCCGAACAGGTCCAGCATGGCGGAATGTACCTGACGCCCGGCCTCGGTCAGAAAGAACCCGCCGCGACCGCGTTCACACAGGCGCAGGCCAAGCCGGTCCTCAAGGTTGCGCATATGCACCGAGATCGTGGCCTGCGACATACCAAGCGTTTCTTCTGCCGCCGAAAACCCGTTGGCCTGCACGACGGCATTGAAGACCCGCAAAAGGCGCAGGTCAACATCGGCCAGGGGGGTGGCGTACAGCGGGCTCATACATTGATGATTTCATATGTTAACATTAAAATATAGGAATTTTCTAATAGTTTTCGGTGTGGTCCATTTCCCTGAACACAGAACGGGATCCATCTTCATGTCACAAAACGCCTATGACAAGGGACGCTTGAACCTGCCATTTGTTGGCATTTCCACCTTTGGAAAGTCGCCCTACGTCGCGGATTGGGATGCGATTGATGCCGATGTCGCGGTTATGGGCGCACCATTCGACTTTGGCACCCAGTTTCGTGCCGGCGCGCGGTTTGGTCCGCGCGGCATCCGCGAGGCATCGACGCTGTTTTCCTTTGGGCATGGCGGGGCCTATGACCACGAAGATGACGTGACCTACCTGCAGACAGACCGGGTTCGGATGGTGGACATCGGGGATGCCGATATCGTGCATACCGACACGGTGCAAAGCCACGCCAACATCGCCTACGGCGTGCGCAAGATTCTGGCGGCAGGCGCGCTGCCGGTGGTGCTGGGGGGGGATCATTCGATCAACATTCCCTGCATCGACGCCTTCGAGGAAGATTGCGCGAAGAACGGCCCGATCCACATCGTGCAGTTCGATGCGCATCTGGACTTCGTGGATGTCCGGCACGGCGTGCGCTTTGGTCATGGCAACCCGATGCGGCGCGCGTCGGAAAAGCCATGGGTCACCGGGATGACACAGCTTGGCATCCGCAATGTATCGTCCACTTCGCGTGAGGGGTATGAGGCGGCCCGCGCCGCAGGGGCTGATATCCTGTCGGTGCGCCAGATCCGCAAACTTGGCAATGACGCGGTGCTGGCGCTGATCCCGGAAGGTGCGCGTTATTACGTCACCATCGACATTGACGGGTTCGATCCCTCCATCGCGCCAGGCACAGGCACGCCCAGCCACGGCGGGTTCACCTATTACGAGGTGCTGGAACTGCTGGCAGGTCTGTGCCGCAGGGGCAGTGTGGTCGGTGTGGATCTGGTCGAAGTGGCCCCTGATTACGACCATTCCGGCAGCACCACGACGTTGGCCGCACAGGTTCTGCTGAACCTGATCGGCCGCATCATGCACGCGCGCGAAGCCTGAACGATGGGCCGCGGCCTTTCCCGGAAGGTCCGGATCAGTCGTGCAGGCACCTCTCGCCCCAAGATCAGCCCCGCCTGATGATGGCAGTCGCGTTTGGCAGCAGACCGATGTTGCTTTCAGACAAGATCGGTGTTGCGAACGGACTTCAACGGTTGATGAACTTCGGCTTGGGGCCGTCAGCCACGTCAACCCGGTCTGTTGCAGCGTGTTCGTGCCTTTTGTGATCATGATGAAGGTGTTTGTGCCTTGGATGGAGGGAACAATGCGCTTTTTCGCACGACGGTCCGGCGCCTTGGTTTCTATCGCTTTGCGGTATGGCGGTGCATGCCCTGATGACAACAGGTGACGCACCCCGTGCCCTGTTGCCCGCATCAAGGGCGCAAGGATCGGATCATGGCCACGGCACTTGAAAATGAACGGCGCATCTTTGCCAGCAGGCCCAGACCGATGGCACCGCGCAGGCTGGCGCGTGGCGCTGGCATGACAAAGCTGGACCATAGTGCGTCTTTCCATTCCCGCGCAAGGATCGCACCGTCACACCGTGGGTTGAAACACCCGGATGTCAGTAGATGTAGCGAATCTGATCGGTCCAATAACGCTCCATGCGCTTCAAGGACTGGCTCATCGCGTCCATCCCGGCGGCATCGACAAGACCTTTTCTGGCCAGCCCTTCGGCGTGGCGGGCGAACAATTCAACCAGTTGCCCGCGCACCCGCCGACCTTTTTCGGTCAGCCGCACCCGCACCGACCTGCGGTCGATTTCTGATCGCTGGTGGTGCATGTAACCCAGTTCTACCAGCTTTTTCAGATTATAACTGACGTTCGACCCCTGGTAGTAGCCGCGCGATTTCAATTCGCCCGCCGTCACCTCATTCTCACCGATGTTGAACAACAACAGGGCCTGCACCGAGTTGATTTCCAAAATGCCAAGGCGCTCGAATTCGTCCTTGATCACATCAAGCAACAATCGGTGCAGCCGCTCAAGCAGCGCAAGGTTGTCAAGATAGCCCGCCAGAAGGGCTTTTTGTGAACCGTCAAGCACGGGGGCGTGTAGTGTCATCTCCATCTCCGCAATCACTGAAACTGCAGACAGAGTCGGCACAAAACGCAAACATAACGTAAACTCGACAGGGTTTTGCCGAAATATTTTGCGGCTTAGGCGCGGGCAAGCCGATTTCGGGCGAAAGTGCCGATTTCCGCGAGCAGATCAGTCAGTTCCAGCGGGGGCGGGTTTTGCCCCAAGACCCACGGCAGCAGATCCTGATCGTTTTCTTCCAGAAGAATGTCATACAAGGCCAGCTTTGCTTCGGGCATTGTCGCCAGATGGGCATCGGCATAGGGGCCAAGCACCAGATCCATCTCTTTGGTGCCGCGCCGCCACGACCGCATCGCCATGCGCTTCAGCCGCGCCTCGGTGGTTTCCATTGCCAGCATCCTTGATCCATTGCGCCGCAAAGCCTATGACAACCCGCGCGTCCTTTCCAGCCCCCCAAACTTTCCCATGCCGGAGAATGTAATGGCTTTTCTGTCCGATACCCTGTCCCGCGTCAAACCGTCGCCCACCATCGCCGTGACCACCAAGGCGCAAGAGCTCAAGGCCGCCGGCCGCGACGTGATCGGCCTTGGCGCAGGCGAGCCGGATTTTGACACGCCCGCCAACATCCGCGAGGCCGCCAAGCGCGCCATCGACGCGGGCAAGACCCGCTATACCGCTGTGGATGGCATCCCCGAGTTGAAAAAGGCGATCTGCGTCAAATTTGAGAAAGAAAACGGCCTGACTTATGCGCCAAACCAGATCAGCGTTGGCACTGGCGGCAAGCAGATCCTGTACAATGCGCTGATGGCGACCTGCAATCCGGGCGATGAGGTGATCATCCCCGCGCCCTATTGGGTGTCTTACCCTGATATGGTGCTGCTGGCCGGTGGCACCCCGGTGGCGATTGAATGCGGCATCGAGAATGATTTCAAACTGACGCCCGCGCAACTGGACGCGGCGATCACGCCGAAAACCAAGT
>CAZCFC010000327.1:0-3468 GCA_964497815.1 uncultured Cypionkella sp. | reverse complement strand
CGGCGGTAATGGCGGCGGTAAAGGATGCCGAAGCCCAAGCTATGGCAGGATGCACGTTGCCCTGTCTGGCGGGGTTGTGCCCGCCAGACCCAAAGCCCGGATCAAGCCCAGATCCCTTCGAAATCGGCAGGCACCAGAACATGTTCGCGGCTAATGTCGCGCGCCTTTTGCACGCCGCACAGCGCCATCGAGATATCCAGCTCTTTCTGGATCACCTCCAGCGCCTTTGTGACGCCCGCCTGCCCCATTGCCCCCAGCCCATAGACATAACTGCGTCCGATGAAAGTGGATTTCGCGCCCAGGGCCAGCGCCTTGAGGACATCCTGCCCCGACCGGATGCCGCTGTCCATATAGACGTCGGTCCGGTCACCAACCGCCCGCACGATCGAAGGCAGTGCGCGGATCGACGACAAGGCACCGTCCAGTTGCCGGCCACCGTGGTTGGACACCACCATCGCATCCGCGCCCACATCCGCCGCCATGCGGGCGTCGTCTGCGTCCAGAATACCCTTGAGGATCAACTTGCCGCCCCATTGGTCGCGGATGCGGCGAACCTTGCCCCAATCCAGCATCGGGTCGAACTGTTCATTCGTCCATCTGGTCAGGTCAGCAAGATCGCTGACACCTTTGACGTGACCGACGATGTTTCGGAACGTGCGGCGCGGGGTTTTCAACATGCCCATCGACCAGACCGGCTTTGTCGCCATGTTGATCATGTTGGGGATGGTCAGCTTGGGCGGACTTGACAGGCCGTTCTTCAAGTCCTTGTGCCGCTGCCCCAGAATTTGCAGATCCAGCGTCAGCACCAGCGCCGAGCATTTGGCCGCACGCGCGCGTTCGATGATGGCATCGACAAAGTCTTCGTCTTTCATCACATAAAGCTGAAACCAGAACGGCGTCGGGCTGGCGGCGGCAACATCTTCGATGGAACAGATCGACATGGGGGACAAGGTGAACGGCACGCCAAAGGCCGCAGCGGCGCGGGCCGCCTTGATTTCGCCATCCGGGCTTTGCATGCCGGTAGAGCCAACCGGGGCAAGGGCGACGGGCATGCTGACAGACTGACCCATCATCGTGGTGGCCGTGCTGCGCCCGGTCAGGTCGCGGGCCACGCGTTGACGCAGGCGGATCTTGGTGAAGTCGCTGGTGTTTTCACGGAAGGTCTGTTCGGTGTAGCTGCCGGACTCGGCATAATCATAGAACATTTTCGGCGTGCGCTTTTTGTAAAGCTGCTTGAGATCGTCGATGCAGGTGATCACGGTCATGAGGCGCGCCTTTTGCTGAAATTGGTAATGGATCATTACCAATTTGCCGACTTGAGCGCAATGGTCTTGCAACGCAGTGCCGGTGAGGCGCAGGGGGCGCTCGCGCCCCCTCTTGGCTGGGCCAATTCCCCCCCCGAGGATATTGGCGCCCAGAGGATGAAAATTTTAGATAAGGTTTAACATGTCGGGGCCACGACCCGCGACTTTGGATCCACTGTCAGGATATTGCCATTTTGCCGGGCCAGCCATGGCAGGTGCTGTTTTCTTGTGAGAAGAGCGCGACAGGGGTTAGCCGGATTGACCGCACTCTGCGCGCAAAGGCGGGTCATCTTGTCCGATGCGCGATCGGTCGGCCAAAGGGCATCGTTGCCCTGACGGTCAAGGTTTGCAGATCATGGCGGCAGCGGCTGTGGACTGCTTTTGACAGATCGCCCAGTGTGCCGTTGCCCTGCAGTGCCACTTGATCTGTAACGGTGACCGAGTGTCAGGACCATGACCCGGCCGCCAGTCGCAGCACGTCAGGCCGAATGCGCGCCTGCGGCCAGGGTGGCGACAAAGGCCAGAACATCGGCCACCGGTTTGCCGGTACTGATTTCCTTGACGATGGCAGAGCCCACCACGCAGCCATCGGCCACCCCGGCAATCGCCTGTGCCGCGTCGGGGGTGTTGATGCCAAAACCCACGATCACCGGCAGATCGGTCGAGCGTTTGATCCGCGCCACTTCAGGCCCGACATCGCCCGCCTGCGCCGCCGCAGCCCCGGTGATGCCGGTGACAGAGACGTAATAGACAAATCCGGAGGTGTTCTGCAGCACTTTGGGCAGGCGTTTGGCATCGGTGGTGGGTGTGGCCAGACGGATGAAGTTCAGACCGGCCTTTTGCGCCGGGATGCACAGTTCTGCATCCTCTTCGGGCGGCAGATCGACGATGATCAGTCCGTCGATGCCCGCCGCTTTTGCCTGCGTGAGGAACAGATCGACACCGCGCGAATAGATCGGGTTGTAATAGCCCATCAAGACGATGGGCGTCAGATGATCACCTGCGCGGAAGTCGCGCACCATCTGCAGGGTCTTGTCCAGCGTCATGCCGCCTTCCAGCGCGCGCTGGCCTGCCAGTTGGATGGTGGGACCATCGGCCATCGGATCGGTAAACGGCAGGCCCAGCTCGATGATATCGACACCCGCGCCGGGCAGCCCCTTCATCACCGCAAGCGACCGCTCCACATAGGGATCGCCCGCCATGATATAGGCGACAAAGGCCTTCTTGTTCTGCGATTTCAGCCGCGCGAAGGTTGCGTCGATTCTGGTCATGGCCATCCCCTGCAATTCTGTAGGGGGTGTGCCACGGAGCCCCAGCAGAAATCAACCCGCCTCGGGCTGTCGCCAGGGGGCTGACACCATCCAATGTGTGCCAAAGCGGTCTTTCAGCATGCCAAAGCCATCAGACCAGAAGGTGGGCTGGAACGGCATGACAATCTCGCCCCCCGCGACCAGCAGATCGAAAAGCCTGCGGCCCTCGGACTCGGATGCGGCCATATGGCTGATGGTTACGGCCGCCTGGGCCCTGGACGGCATGCCCGGCGGGAAATCCGACGCCATCAACATACGTCCCCCCACGGTCAACGCGGCATGCATGATGCGGTCCGAGTCCTTGAAGGCGGGCGGAGCATCCGGTGCCTCGGCGTAGGGCGAAAGTTGCAGATCGCCGCCAAAGATTGCCTGATAGGCCATCATCGCTTCACGGCAATTGCCGGAAAAGTGCAGATAGGGGTCAAAACTCATCCGATGCACTCCGTTCAAGACCAGTCTCAAGACAGCATGCCGCAAAGCGATGAGTCGCAACAGCTTGATCCTTGCCCCCTGCCCCACTAGAAGCGCGGCAACAGCATCAGGAGAACGGCTATGGGTTTCAAGATGGGCATCGTCGGGCTGCCGAATGTCGGCAAGTCGACCCTGTTCAACGCTTTGACCCGCACAGCGGCGGCACAGGCGGCGAATTTTCCGTTCTGCACGATTGAGCCGAACGTCGGTGAAGTGGCGGTTCCCGATGCGCGGCTGGAAAAGCTGGCGGCGATTGCCGGGTCCAAGCAGATCATTCCGACGCGGATGACCTTTGTGGACATTGCCGGTCTGGTGCGCGGCGCGTCCAAAGGCGAGGGGCTGGGCAACCAGTTTCTGGCCAACATCCGCGAATGCGATGCCAT
>CAZCFC010000326.1:0-3477 GCA_964497815.1 uncultured Cypionkella sp. | reverse complement strand
GCTTTGGGTCTGCCGTACACAACCCCGCGAGCCAGGGCAACGTTCATCCTGCCATAGCTTGGGCTTCGGCATCCTTTACCGCCGCCATTACCGCCGTACCAGCATCCGCGCCAGCAGCGGCACCCCCGCCAGGATCATCGCCGCAAAGACAAAGGCAAAGCGCAGGCCGAACTGCCCGGCGACAAAGCCGATCAGGGGCGGGCCAAAGAAATAGCCAAAATACCCCAGCAAGGTCGCCCGCGCCACGGCCCGCGCCCTTGCTTCTGGCGCGGCCTTCTGCCCCACCAGCGAAAATGCCGTGGGCGCGATCACCGATGATCCGATCCCCATCACGATGAACCCGGCGTAGGCCATGGCCGGCGTCGTGGCCATCGCGGCCCCAAGCGCACCCGTGGCCGAAATCGCAGCCCCCCCGGCCAGCAGGCGCCCCGCCGGAATCCGCCCCGCCAGTCCCTGCCCGAACAGCCGCGCCACACCCATGGTCAGCGCCATCGCCGCAGGTCCCATCGCACCATGGGCCGGACTGCCGCCCAAGGTTTTCTCGATATGCAGCGCCGACCAGTTTTCTGCGGCGTTCTCGGTCAGAAAGGCGATCAGCACCATCGCGCCACCAATCACCGGAACCCAGCCCAACCGCGCCGCCCCCGGCCCTTTGGGGCGCTTCAGCCCATCAATGCGGCCATCCGTTTCCAAGGTGCCCAGGCTGATCACCACCGCCAATCCCGCCATCACCCCCAACACCCAGGCGGGCGACCATGCCGCTTGTCGCATCACCCCGGTCAGCACCGCACCCGCCGCGTAGCCGAACGAATAGGCGGCGTGGCACAGATTCATCAGATGCACCCCACGCGACGATTCCAGTGCCGCCACCCGCGCGTTCATCAACACATCGGTCAATCCGGTGCCTGCGCCGCAGGCCATCATCGCCAGCGGAAACAGCCACAGGTTTGCCGTCTGCCCGGGCAGCGCAAAGCCAAGGCACATCAGTGCGCATGAGATCGGCAAGGCCCACCGCCCAAACCCCACCCCCGCCGCCGGGGCCACCAGCATCGCGAAAACGGCGGCAATCGGTGTCATGAACATCAGCGCGCCCAGACGGGATTCGTCGATGTCCAGCATGGTCTTGATGTCGGGCAGGCTGGCCGCAAACGACCCCCAAAGCACCCCCATCGCAGCAAAGGCCGCAACGGCAGGGCGGGCAATGCGCAATGTGGTCAGGGCGGTCATCCAGATCTCCGTGGTCAGACCGCAGCCCTATCGCGCGATCCGCACCACTGCTAGCCCAACCGCGACACCACTTCGCGCTTTCCTTCGCACCGATTCCCCGCTATAGGCCCGCAGTCGCGCCATGCACCCTTGAACGTTGGCGGATATATAAATGGAGAATTAACATGGCACGCGAGATCCTTGATCTTCACGCCGAAGTACGTACGGGGACAGGCAAGGGGGCCGCTCGTCAAGCTCGTCGCAATGGCTTCGTACCCGGTATCGTTTATGGCGACAACACCGCGCCCCAGCCGATCCAGATCAACTACAACGCCCTGCTCAAGCGCCTCAAGGCCGGCCGCTTCCTGTCGTCGCTCTTCAATCTGAAGGTCGAAGGCATGGCAGACGTGCATGTGATCTGCCGTGGCGTGCAGCGCGATGTGGTCAAAGACCTGCCGACGCACATCGACCTGATGCGTCTGCACGACGAAAACCGCATCAACCTGTTCATCCACGTGACCTTCGTCAACCACGAAGCGTCGCCGGGGCTCAAGCGTGGCGGCACCCTGACCGTTGTGCGCAATGACGTCGAACTGAACGTTCTGGCGGGTGACATTCCGGACCACATCACCGTGGACCTGACCGGCAAGCAAATCGGCGATGTGATCCACATCAACGACGTTGTTCTGCCTGAAGGCACCAAGGCCACCATCGACCGCAACTTCGTCATCGCCAACATCGCGGCGCCGGCTGGTTTCATCGATACCGCTGAATAATCCGCAAGGATCATGCTTCAGGGGCGCGGTGGGGAAACCTGCCGCGCCTTTTGCTTGGCACAGCCCCCGTTGTGCGGTGCCGGGCTGCCGGGCAATCGGATTTCTGCCGTCCGTTTGCCCGACGCCCAGATTGAAGATACGGCCCAGATTGAAGATACGGCCCAGATTGAAGATACGGACCGACCGTTTTGAACCGTGTGACTTCGATCCGCAGATCATTCTTGGCTGGCCTGCTGCACGGTCACCCCTCCGCCGTCCCATCATCAACCTGCCCTGTGGCGACGCGATAGCACTTTGCCAACCTTGCAGGCCGTGCCGGACAGGCCGCGCCAAAGCCCCCAAGCGAACCCGGACCATCTTGCATCGCCGTCAAAGCGCGGGCAATGAAGGCAGGCAAGGCCCGGAAACAGCACCGGGGTCAACAGGGGCAGGGCGATGAAACTCTTTGTAGGCCTGGGCAATCCGGGCGCGAAATATGCGGGCAACCGCCACAATATCGGCTTCATGGCGCTGGACCGCATCGCCGCCGATCACGGCTTTGCTCCATGGCGCAGGGCCTATCAGGGGCAGGTGTCCGAGGGCCGTCTTGGCGGTGAAAAGGTGGTGCTGCTCAAGCCCGAAACCTTCATGAACCTTTCCGGCCAATCGGTGCGCGCCGCCGCCGATTTCTACAAACTGGGCGTCGAAGCGATCACCGTCTTTCATGATGAGCTGGACCTTGCCCCCGGCAAGCTGCGCGTCAAGCAAGGTGGCGGTCATGCCGGGCACAATGGCCTTCGGTCGATCCACGCGCATATGACCGAGAACTATGCCCGTGTGCGGTTGGGCATCGGCCATCCCGGCCACAAGGATGCTGTGGCCGATTACGTGCTGCATGATTTCGCCAAGGCCGATCAGGATTGGCTGGATGATCTGTTGCGCGGGTTGTCCGATGGAGCGCCGTATCTGGCCGATGGCGACGCCGCCAAATTCATGAATGCGGTTGCCCTGCGCACCGCCCCGCCGCGCCCGTCAACCGGAACCGAGCGCCCGCCCAAGGCCGTGGCCATGCCCAAAGGTCCAGCCCCCGATGCCCCACCGGCAGACGACCGCAGCCCGATGCAGAAACTGCTTGACCGGTTCAAATGACCGGCGCTGACCGCGCGCCCTTCCAGTTGCAGGCAGACGGCGGCGCGGCAAGGCTATGCCATCAACTGGCTGGCGCAGCCTCTGTCCCAGACCCGTGCCGGTCATCGTCGCCTGATCAGCCCTGACATCGCAGTCGTCCGCCCACCGCGCGCATGCCCGGGGTGCCTCCCTGCTCACCGTCACTGCCCCGCTGTACCTGTGGCGCGGCGATGTGACCATCTGCTTGACCTGAGTGTCCTGTGACAGCAGTGCCTGCACGGGACCGCGTCATCCGGTGCTTGGCCCCGGGGGCGTGCCCCAGCCGGCATCAGAGGCCGGATCAGAGTGAACCCGGTCCTACCGCCCCAACCCCTGCAGCCGCGCCACC
>CAZCFC010000325.1:0-3481 GCA_964497815.1 uncultured Cypionkella sp. | reverse complement strand
CCCAGAAACCCAGATTTGCGCAGCCAAGTCAGGGACGGCATAAGCCATGCCGCCGCCTTTGTGGCAGTTGCCCCGACCGACGGGGCGGGGCGGTTTGGCGTGAATTCAGCGCCTTGACCTTGATGTCGGCAGACGCGGATCATCCGTCCTTGCTGGCTTGCGTCCATCACCAAAGCCCGGACGCCACGGCGATCCTGCGCAGGCGGGCATTGTGCGCCAACCTGCTGCACGATGGCCAGCAAGCCGCGTCAGATCTGTTCGCAGGCCGGGCCAGAGGGGCAGCCCCGGCGGACGGGGGCCACCGCCAATTCTGAATGCCGTCCGGGCACCGCCCTGCCGTGGAACACGCGTCACATCATCGCCGGACACGGAACCCCGGTCTGGCTGTCAGATGGGCGCTGCCTTGCTTTATGGTCAGCGCCGCTATCGCAGGGCGGTTGTGCTTTTGCCTTAAAGGCCGGCCAACTCGGCCTCTTGCACCGCCAGAACGGCCATCTGCAATGCCGCCGCGCGGGTTTTCGCCGCCGCGATAAAGCGCCCGTTGTGGCAAAAAACGGCACCCGCCACACCGCTGGTCATTTCCAGATCAGCGTTGGTCAGCCCGGCCCAGGCAGCAGGCAGGTCGGCACGCAAGGCAAATCCGTCGTCTGCCTGGCGAATACCGGTCACACACCAATCCTGTTGGCGCGGATGCACGACAAACAACAGATGATCCGCCCCCGCCTTCACGATCGCCGGTCTGAACGGCATGCCCTGCGGCAATTCCAGAACGCGCCCCGGCCCCGCGGCGTCAATTGCGGCCGCCACCAGCGACTCTGCCCGCAGCTTTGCGGCGCTGCGTTGCACCCGCGCCTCGGCAAAGGCGCGCGCGATGTTCAGGGCCGCATGGAAGGCACGGTCTTCGGCCTCTGGGTCGGTTTCATCAAAGTCGGGCTTCAACGTTTCCAGCAAACCCGGCAAGGTCATCGCCGCCAATGGACCGGCCACCGAAACGCTGACGGCACCATTGTCCACCAGATCGACGGGCAGCACGAATTGACTGTCGAACGAGGCGTGGATCGACTCGATATGCGCCGCGGGCACCGCCATGGCCGCCAGATAATCCCGCCCGAAATGCCGCCAGATCAGCCCGAAAGAGCTAAGCGGCTGGCCGTCATCCCGCAGGGGCGCGCCGCGTTGATGATGGTCGAAAATCCGCGCTTCGGCATCATAGGCACCGCCCACATCATAGATGATCCGGTTGGCAGACGGGGTGATCCACTCTGCCGCCCGGCTGCGTACGATGCGCGCGGCAGGAAACAGACGCGTCAGCACCACGCTGGACATCAGTTCATCAGCGTGAAACCCGCCGGAATGGGTGACAAGATAGTCGGGGGTCATCGGTGCGCCTTTCGGTAAGATCACGCGGGCTTTGCCACAATGGCTTGGCAATGGCAAACTTGGCGGGCTTGGCTTAACATGGCCGGACCGACGCAGCGAGGACATAGGCCCATGATCCAGATCGACCTGAACTCAGACCTGGGCGAAGGCTTTGGCCCCTGGTCGATGGGCGACGATGCCGCCATGCTGTCGGTGGTTACAAGCGCCAACATCGCCTGTGGAGGTCATGCCAGCGACCCTGAAACAATGTATCAGACACTTGAACTGGCGGCAGCGCGCGGTGTGATCGTGGGGGCGCATCCGGGCTATAACGATCCGATGGGCTTTGGCCGCCGCATCATTCCGATGGCCCCGGCCGAGGTGGGGCGCATGATCGCCGCGCAGATTGGCGCGTTGCACGGCGTGGCGGCTTTGGCAGGCACACGGGTGGCTTACGTCAAGCCACACGGCGCGCTGGCCAATCTGGCCGCCGCCAATCACGAGGTGTCCAAAGCCATCGTCGCCGCCGTGCGCGCAATCTCTTCTGATCTGGCGATCCTGGCGATCTCGGGTACGGTGCTGGAACAGGTTGCACGCGCGGCGGCAGTTCCGGTTTTTTCCGAGATATTCGCAGACCGCGCCTATCAGTCGAATGGGCAATTGGTGCCCCGCACCCATCCCGATGCCGTGATCCATGATGCCGAGGCGGCGGTTGCCCGGCTGCTGGGATTTGTGCAAAGCGGGCGCATGCCGGTGCTGGACGGCGACCCGATCCCGCTGGCTGCGCAGTCGATCTGCGTGCATGGCGACAACCCGGGGGCGGTGCAGATGGCGCAGCTGATCCGCAAGCGTTTGACGGCGGCGGGCATCCACATTGCCCCCTTCGTGCCCTGACCAATGCCGCGGTTTCGCCCCGTGGCCGATCATGCACTGTTGGTGGATTTCGCCGACGGGATTTCCGATGCGGCCCATGCTGCCGTCCTGCAGCTGGACTTGGCGCTGACAACCCATCCTTGCCCGGGTGTGACCGAGACGATCCCGGCCTTTGTCAGCCTGCTGGTGGATTTTGATCCGTTGCGGACGGATCACGCCGTGGTTGAATCGCATCTGCGCAGGCTATTGCACCACCCTGCCGGGCACATGCCTGCACCCGGGCAGCGACAGGTGCGGGTTTGTTATGACGGCGATCTGGCCCCCGATCTGACCGAGGTTGCGCGCCAGACCGGCCTTTCGCCCGAGTCGGTGATCAACGCCCATCTGGCCGGGGCTTACGCGGTGGTGATGTACGGCTTTGCCCCCGGCTATGCCTATCTGGGCGGGGTGCCTGCGCCGATCCGACTGCCACGCAAGCCCGCCCCCGTGCGTGGGGTGGCAGCAGGCAGCGTGATCATCGCGGGCGGGCAATGCCTTGTGACCACCCTGACGATGCCAACAGGATGGTGGGTCATCGGACGCTCGCCCACGCGGATATTGACATCTGATCCCCACCGCCCGTTCCTGTTCGATGTTGGCGACAGCGTGCAATTCAGCCGTATCAGCCGTGACGCATTCGACACCGAACAGGAAACACCATGACGGACGCCGTGTTCAGGGTTGGCTTCGCAGGTCCGTTGGTGTCGATTCAGGACGGGGGGCGGCGCAGCCTCATGCGCTTTGGCGTGCCCGCCTCTGGCCCGATGGACCGCAAGGCCTTTGCCATTGCAAACCGGGCCCTGGGCAATCCGGCAGGGGCCGCAGGGGTTGAGGTTTCGATGGGCGGTCTGGTGCTGAACTGCATCGCCGGGGCCACCAGTCTTGCCATCGCCGGTGGCGGCTTCATCGTCGAGTGTGATGGCGCAAAGCTGGGATCATGGACCACGCTTCCCATCCGCGCAGGACAAAGCCTGACCATCCGACCCGGCCCGTGGGGCAGTTGGACCAATCTGGCCTTCGCCGGACGGTTGAACGCGACCGACTGGCTGGGCAGCGCAGCCACCCACACGCTTTCGGGCTTGGGCGGCGGAAAGTTGACCCCAAGACAAGAAATCACAGTGACAGGAACCAGCGTGCTGACAGACGTGCCGCAGCCCCTGCCCTGCCCTGTCTGGGCGCGACCACGGCCCCAGTTGCACGTGGTGCTTGG
>CAZCFC010000324.1:0-3512 GCA_964497815.1 uncultured Cypionkella sp. | reverse complement strand
TAGGTTTTGCCGATCCAGCGCAGGGGGGTGATCTGACTGCGCGCGGCCATCGCCCCGCCAAACCCCAAGGCCATGGCGGCGGGGGCGGTGACGGCCAGCAACAGCAGTACGGTCACAAAAGACCAATAGAAATCAAGGTGCTTGCCCGAAGTCAGGTAGCAGGTAAGCCACGTCAGGCCCTCGATCGACTTGGGATCGGCGCAAGCTTCAAACATTCGGAACTGTCCTGTTGGGCGGGCAAAGGCCCCCCGGATTGCGCCGGGGGGCGATTGTGGATCAGAACTTCAGGCCTTCGGCGCCAAAGTACTTTTCAATCAGCAGGTTCAGGCTGCCATCGGCTTTCATCGCCTGAATCGCCGCGTCGAACTTGGCCTTCAACTCGGTGTCGGACTGGCGCATGCCAAGACCCACGCCGCCGCCGATCGAGATGTCTTCGCCCACAAACATCAGGGCACCTGCAGATTCGTCCACGAAGGGCCGCAGATAATCCTTGTCGGCAAACACGGCCACAGCCTCGCCGTTGCGCACGGCAGCGACGGTTTCGTCGGGCGTCGGGAATTCCAGCAGCGTCGCGCCGGATTCGGCCACATAAGCGGCCTGAATGGTCGAAACCTGTGCCGAAACCACGCCACCCTTCACATCGGCATCAGCCGCAGCGGCGACATAGGCAGAAGCGGCCGGCGGATAGTAGTTGTCCGAAAAGGTGATGACCTTGGACCGCTCATCCGTGATCGACATGCCGGCGATGATCACGTCGTAGTTGCCCGACTGCAGGTTCGGAATGATGCTGTCCCATTCATTGGTCGACCAGGTGCATTCCAAAGCCGCGCGTTTGCAGATTTCGTCCCCGAATTCACGTTCAAACCCCGCGACTTCGCCCTTGTCGTCGATGAAGTTGAAGGGAGGGTAGGCGCCTTCGGTGGCAAGGCGCACGACATCCGCCGCAGCGAAGCCTGCGGTCAGTGCCAGAAGGGTGGTCGCAAGAAGCAGTTTTTTCATTGTAGTCCCCTGTTTGGTCAGTTCGTTGGTTCAGTGGGAACCGCCTGCGGAAAGAAAGCCGCGCAGGCGGTCGGTTTTGGGTTTGCCGAAAAGCTCGGCCGGCGGGCCTTGTTCTTCGATTTTGCCCAGATGCAGAAAAATGACGTGATCCGACACGTCGGCTGCCAGTTTCATATCATGGGTGACCAGGATCATGGTGCGGCCTTCGTCTGCCAAGGCCTTGATCACCTTGATGACCTCCTGTTCCAGTTCCGGGTCAAGGGCGCTGGTGGGTTCATCGAACAACAGCGCGCGCGGCTCCATGCACAGCGCGCGCGCGATGGCGGCGCGCTGCTGTTGGCCGCCCGAAAGCATCGCGGGCCAGGCGTCGGCCTTGTCGGCAATCCCCACCTTGGCCAGATAGCCCCGCGCCTTTTCCTCGACCTCGCGCGGATCGCGTTTCATCACCGTCACCGGGGCTTCCATGACGTTTTGCAGAACCGTCATGTGCGACCACAGGTTAAACTGTTGAAACACCATGGAAAGATTGGTGCGCATGCGAGTGACCTGCGCGCGGTCTGCCGGGTGCCGACCCAGGCCCTGCCCCTTCCATCGCACGGCTTCACCCTCGAACAGGATTTCCCCGGACTGGCTGTCTTCCAGCAGATTGCAGCAGCGCAGCAAGGTGGATTTGCCCGAACCGGACGAGCCGATCAGCGATACCACATGGCCGCGCGGGGCCACCAGATCGACGCCTTTCAGCACCTCAAGGCTGCCATAGCTTTTGTGCAAGTCGTGTATGGCAATGACTGGAGTGTCTTTGGCGGTTTCGGTCACGGGGCGGCCTTGCTTCAAGGGTGGGTGGCCAAGTAGGGCGCAGAAATGGCGTCTTTGCAACGGCATTTCTGATCCTTTACGCCTGTCGAGCGGGCAATTTGATCAGATCTTGTGCGCAATCTGGTCAGGTGTGGGCGGAGTGGGCACCGCAAGATAGTCCTGCGCTGCGATTCGGACCAGACCACGCAGCAACAGCGTGTCACGGTCATCTTGCGACAGTCCGGCGATGGCGGCCTGCACCGCGTCAAAGCAGGCATCGGCATCCGCCCCCTTGGCCGCGATGTAGGGCAGGGCCGGGGTGGGTGGATCGGTGCGGCCCACTGCGCGCAGGGTTTGCGCAACGGGATCATGGCGCTGCAACAGCGCCCATGTCACCGCATCCAGAGCCGCCAGATCGGCACGTCCTTCGGCCACGGCCAGCGCCGAAAGCCGATGTCCCCCCGATTGCACGGTTGGCGGCAAATGCAGGCCCAAAGCGGCGGCATGGGTCTGCGGTGCCGCCCAGCCCGATTGCGACATCGGCTCGTTATAGGCAAAGGCCGCGCCGTCAAAGTCCGACAGCTGCGCCCGCGGGTCATCGCGGCGGGCAACGTAGACCGAATAGTAATGGCCAGCCGGGCAATCGGGCAGCGCGTAATCGGGCGTTCCGATCAGCGTGACCTGGCCATGCAGTCTGGCGCGATAGGGAAAGCCGCAGGTCTGCGACAGGGTCAGGCCGGGGTTCGTCCATGCGTCCCAGTAGGCGGACTCGCCCCGGGTCAGTGTCGGGGGGGCCGCGATGCCACGGTCGCGCAACCTGTCGCGGATGCCCGCCCACAGCCGATCATGGGCGCCTGCGGTTTCGGCGCGATCATACATGCCAAGACTTGCAATCATGCCTTGGTCGCCTGCTGTCGGGCCAGACCCGAGTCGACATCTGTCAGCCCCAGCAGATTGGCCAGCAACCGCATCATCTGATCTTCGCCCGCATCCCGCAAGCCATCGGCAAGCGCGACCGACCACAGCGCTGTCAGCAGGGCCGTGCGGTCTTCCAGTGGAACCGCAGCCTTGAGCGCCCGGGTAAAGCGGATGGTGTCGGGGGCCTGTGTTTCAAGCTCTTCGGCCTCGGTGCGCAGACGTGCGGCCTCAAATGGACCAAGCCCATGCCGGGCCATCAGGATTTTCTCGATCCGTTCCACTTCTTCCGCGGAATACAGCCCGTCGGTCTTGGCCATGCGCACCAGAAGGGCGGCAAGCGCCAGCCGGGCGTCAGGCTCGGGCAGGCGGGGCGGGGCGGGGGCCAGAAGGGCGCGAAGGATGTCTGCGATCATGACCGCAGGATAGGGCTGCGGGCGGCGTTTGCCAAGCCCGGGCGCGCCGCGAAACCACGGCGTTTCAGGCGTTTGACAACCGTTTGAACATGGCCTCGATGCGGGCGGCCTCGGCCTCCATGCCGAAGGGCGGGTTGATGACAAACATCCCCGACCCCTCCATCCGGTGGCCATCGCGCACCGGCGGGAAGCGCACTTCGGACCGCAGCGCCTCTGGAAACTGCGCCTGCAGTGCCTTCAGCATCGGGCCATGCGGCCCCCCCGTCAGCAGCGGATACCACAGCGCGATGATGCCGACGTTCCACTTGCGGGCGATGTTGCCGATATGCTTGGGGATGGCGTCGTAATCGGCCTTCACCTCATAGCTGGGGTCGATCAGCATCATGC
>CAZCFC010000323.1:0-3524 GCA_964497815.1 uncultured Cypionkella sp. | reverse complement strand
CGACACCAACATGCCATTGATCGCGGCCTCGACCAGTTCCTTGCTGTCGACCTCTTCCACATATTGCGCGCGGATACGCTCAAAAATGTCACCAAAAAGGTCAAGCTGTTCGTAGACATTGGCGTTCTTGGTCGCGTCCTGCGCGATCAGCGGGCCCGCCACTTGCGTGGTCAGCACGGCCCCGGCCAAAGTGCCCCCCAAGGCGGCCATCAAAAGCTTTTTCATCCGTTGCGTCCTATTCCCCTGCTTTGGCCGTCGCCGCGAACCACGCCATCGGGTCCACTGGTTCGGCACCTTGCCTTAATTCCAAGTAAAGCGTTTCCGTCTCGCGTCCGCCACCACCTTCTTTGGCCGGGGCCAGAAGATCCGCCGCGCCGGGTTCTCCTCCGCCCATCAGACCAAGGGCAGCGCCTTTGGCAATCACTTCGCCCACCTCGCCATACACCTGATTTAACCCACATAGCGCCAGTAAATAGCCGCCACCGGGTTCAATGATGATCACGTTTCCGTAGTCCAGCAACGGGCCACGATAGCGGATGGTGGCAGGCCAGGGGCTGGTGACAAGGGCGGCAGGCCGCGTGGACAAGGTCAGACCGGGCCGTGTCACCCCGCGCGCGTCGGTTTCACCGGGGCGCAGCAGGATGGTGCCCAGCGCCGGCAGGTCCAGCGCCCCCTTGGCGTCGACAAAACCGGACGACCCGCTGTCATCCAGCGCCAGCCCCGCCGCAAACGACTCCAGCGTGTCGGCACTTTCCAGCAACCCGCGCAACACGTCCGCGTCTTCGGTGAAACGGCGCGGCAATTCGGTGCGGTCTGAAATCGCCTGAGACAACGCCTGCCGCGCCACCTGCGCCGCCGCCAGCCCCGCACCCAGCGTTTGCCCCGCCTCTGTCTGCAGGCTGCGCAATTCGGCCAATTCCTGCAATTCGCCCCGCAGCGCCTCGGCCTCGGCCTGCAGCGCGGGCGTCACGTCGGCCAACATCATCCCGGACCGCACCGTTCCCAGTGGCCCGGTCGGGTGCAACAGCAGCAAAGGCCCCGGCTCGGCGTCAATCCGGCTGAGAACCCCCAGCAATTGCGCAATACCGTCGCGCTTGGCCTGAAACTGCAGGGTCAACTGGGTGTCGCGCAACTGCGCCTGCCGCAGCGCCTCGCGCAGTGCGGCCAGCCCGTTCTCATAGGCCTTGATGGTGCGGGTCAGCGCCGCCACGCGGTCTTTGGCCTCGGTGGCCTGTTCCAACCCCGTCACTGCCTGTTGCAGATCTGCACTGGCCTGCGCCGCATCCTCTGCCACGCCGCCCGCTGCCGCTTGCGCGGTCAGGGTCAGGGCCAAGGCAACTGCGGCGGCGCGGATCATCCGGCGATCAGGCTTTCGCCGGTCATCTCGGGCGGCAAGGGCAGTCCCATCAGCGCCAGCACCGTCGGTGCCAGATCTGCCAGCCGGCCACCGTTGCGCAGGGTGATGCCCGCCGGGCCGCCCACCAGAACCACCGGCACCGGGTTCGTGGTATGCGCCGTGTGCGGCCCACCCGTGACCGGATCCACCATCATCTCGCAATTGCCGTGATCCGCCGTCACCACCATTGCACCGCCCTTGGCCGCCAGCGCCACCAACGCCCGGCCCAGCCCCGCATCCACGGCCTCACAGGCCCTGATCGCCGCAGGCAAGCTGCCGGTGTGACCCACCATGTCGGGATTGGCAAAGTTGACAACGATCAGATCGTAACCCTTTTCAATCGCCATCACCAGATTATCGGCCACCTCGACCGACGACATTTCCGGCTGCAAATCATAGGTCGCCACCTTGGGCGACTTCGGCATCGCGCGGTCCTCGCCCTCAAACGGCACCTCACGCCCACCGTTCAGGAAAAACGTCACATGCGGGTATTTCTCGGTTTCGGCCAGACGGAATTGAGTCAGACCTTGCTTGGCCACCCATTCGCCCAAGGTGTTGGAAATGCTGCGCTTTGGATAGGCTGTCGCCATATAGCCGCTGTGCGAGGTCGAATATTCCACCATCCCCAACAGCGCCGCCCATGCCGGTCGCCTGCCCGTCGCAAAGCCGTCAAACGCCGGGTCTGCCAGTGCCGCCAGAATTTCGCGCGCTCGGTCCGACCGGAAGTTCAGACAGAAGAACCCGTCGCCATCCTGTCCGCCCGCATAACCGTCGATGATCGTCGGGGCCAGAAATTCATCCGAAACCTCGATGGCATAAGACGCAGCCACCGCCGCATTGGCATCCGCCGCAGCCGACCCTTCGGCCCGCACAATCGCGGCATAGGCCCGCTCGACCCGCTCCCACCGGTTGTCGCGGTCCATCGCCCAATAGCGCCCAATCACCGTGGCAATCCTTGCCCCCGCAGGCATCTGCGCCGAAAGCTGCGCCATGTAATCCCCTGCAGACGACGGCGACACGTCGCGCCCGTCGGTGATGGCGTGCAGCGCCACAGGAATCCCATGCGCGGTGATGGCGCGGCAGGCCGCGATCACATGGGCGATATGGCCATGCACACCGCCGTCCGAAATCACGCCCATCAGATGCGCCGTGCCACCCGTCGCGCGCAGCTTGGCCACAAAATCCAGCAACGCCGCGTTGGTGGCAAAGCTGCCGTCTTCAATCGCCAGATCAATGGCGCCCAGATCCATTGCCACCACACGCCCCGCGCCGATGTTGGTGTGACCGACCTCGGAGTTGCCCATCTGACCGGTTGGCAGCCCCACATCGGGGCCAAAGGTGGTCAGGGTGGAATGCGGACAATCGGCCCAGATGCGGTTGAAATTCGGCACATTGGCCTGCGCAGGCGCGCTGTAGGTTGGATCTGCGTTGATCCCCCAGCCATCCAGAATGCACAGAACAACGGGTTTGCGGGACATTGGGCGACCTTTCTGCTGCGTATCGCGCTTCTATCGCCCCGCGTGGCGCAGGGCAACGCCCCACCACCCCGCACCGGTTTTTTCGAACGGGCCGGGTCAGGCCCGGTGATACGGCCCGCCGCCCAGAATCGTCGCCGCCCGGTAGACCTGCTCGGCCAGCATCACCCGCACCAGCATGTGCGGCCAGACCATGCGCCCAAAGCTGAGGCTGAACGCGGCGCGGGCACGCAACGACGGGTCAATCCCATCCGCGCCACCGATCACAAAGGCCACATCCTGCCGCCCGCCATCGCGCCAGCGCGCCAATTGCGCGGCAAATTCGGGGCTGCTCAGAACCTGGCCGCGCTCATCCAGCGTGGCGATCAGGGCACCGGCCGGAATGGCCCGCTCCAGCAGCACCGCCTCGGCGGCCATCCCCAGATTTTTCTTGTCCTCGACCTCAAGTTCGGACACCGGGCCAAGCCCAAGGGGCCGCCCGGTGCGGTCGAACCGACTGTAGTAATCATCCACCAGATCGCGCTCGGGCCCGGCCCGCAGCCGACCCACCGCGCAGACATGCAGCCGCAACCCTTAGGCCCCGCGATGCGCGCTTCCTGGAAGCCACATCTTTTCAAGCTGATAGAACTCGCGCACTTCGGGGCGGAAGACGT
>CAZCFC010000322.1:0-3535 GCA_964497815.1 uncultured Cypionkella sp. | reverse complement strand
GCTTTTCCGCGCGGTCGGGCGCAGGCTTGGTGACGGTCATTGGCCATCAGGGCGTTATAAGGGCACGGTGCGCCTGTTGCGTGCGGGGACAGCCATTGACACACAAAGCATTGAAATTGCAGTTAATTAACGTTCTGTCAGCTTCAACTCGATCCGGCGGTTTTGCGCACGGCCTGCGGGACTGTCGTCCAGCGTGACAGGCTGATATTCGCCAAACCCGGTGGCCGCCAGACGCTGCGGCGGAAAGCCCAGTTCGTCCTGCATATAGCGCACCACCGACAGTGCACGGGCCTGCGAAAGTTGCCAGTTGTCCGCAAACTCTCCGGTTCCTGACAGCGGAATATTGTCGGTGTGACCATCAACGCGGATGATCCAGTCAATCCCGGGCGGAATTTTCCCGGCCACATCGTCCAGAATCTTCACAACATCTGCAATCTGCGCCCCCCCCTCGGGGGCCAGATCGGCCGAACCTGGGTTGAACAGGACCTCGGACGAGAACACAAAGCGGTCACCGACCACGCGCACGCCTGCGCGCCCCTCCAAAAGCTGCGACAGTTGACCGAAGAATTCACTGCGGAATTTCTCAAGATCGGCCTTTTCCGCTTCAAGCCGCTGACGTTCGGCCAATTCAAGATCGGCGCGCTTTTTCTGCTCGGCGGCAACTTGGGCAAGAGCGGCGTTCAACTGGCTGCCCAAAGCCTCAATCTGCACCTTCGCCGCACCATCCTTGGCGGCAGAGGCATCAAGCAGGTTTTGCAGGCCGCCCAATTGCGTGCGCAGGGCCGCGATTTGTTCGTTCAACAGCGCAAGCCTGCGGGCGGCGTCAACCGCTTTGGTCTGTTCAGCGGTAAGCGCGGCCTTGGCCGTCGCCAACAGCGTCGCCTGTTCAAGTTCATTCGCAGCGGCTTTGGCGGCATCGGTCTGCGCGGCGGCCAGAAGGGTCAGCGTGTCCTCGGCACGCTTGCGCTGTTCCTCCAACGCCAAAGTCATCGCGGCAAGCTCGGAGTCGGACGATTTCAGCTTGTCACGCAAAGCCGCAAGGGCTGCGGCATCGACCAGACGCGCGGCCTCGGCATCGGTGATCTTCGCCTGTGCTGCCGTCAGTTCGGACTGCGTTGCCTGCCCCTTGGCGCGCAGATCCGCGATCAGCGCATCCAGCGCCGCGCGTCGGGCGGCGGCCAGACGCGCGGCCTCGGCGCCTGCGTCAATTTCATCGCGGGCTTTGGCAAGGGCCAGATTCAGCGCATCTTTCTCTGACAGCAACTGCGTCTGCGCCATCTGCAAATCAGATACCTGCCCCAGCGCCGTATCGCGTTCGGCCAGCAGACTGGCCACCTGCGCCTCAAAGCTGGTGATGCGGCCCTGCGCCTGGGCAAGCTCATTCTGACGCGCCGAAAGTTGTCCCGTCAGGGTGGCGATCAAACCTGATTGGCGATCACCCTCGGCGCGCGCTGCCGTCAGGCTGGCAGACAGGCTGCCCACCTCGGCTGTCAGATCAGCGGTGCGTTTGCGCTCCAGCCCCAAGGCATCGGCAAGCCCGGCGACCTGCTCGGTCAGCCCTGCAAGTTCATCGGTCTGGGTGGTGATGGTGTCGCGAAGCACGGATTGCATCACGGTGAAAATGGTCAGCACGAACATAAGCACCATCAGCAACGTCGTCACAGCATCGACAAAGCCCGGCCAGATCATGGACGAGTCGCGTTTGCGACGCAGCGCCATGGTCTAAACCCGGCCCATGGGGGTGCGGGCAAGCGTTCGGACCGAGGCGGTCAGCGCCGAAATGTCACCGCGCAGATCAGCCAGACTTTCCTGCCGTCCCGCCGACATTTCCTCAAGTATTCTAAGCAGTTGCACGTCAATTGACCGCAGGCGCATCCGGCTTTCGGCATCGGCATGGGCGCCGCTTTCGGCCCCCGTCAGCGCGGCAATCAGGCGCTCTTGCCCTTCGGCAATCCGGGTCAGCGTCTCGCTCTGGCCGGTGTCGGTGGACCGCTGCGCCAGTTGCACCACGGCCTCTGTCAGCGCCAACAACCCATCTTCCAGCCCGGCCTTGTTGGCCTCGGCTTGCGCGAACAGCGTTTGCAGGACTTCAATCTGGCCGGTCAGATGATCCAGAATGGCCGAAACCGGGCCGGCATCATCGCCCTCACCCGCAGAAAAACCAACGCGGGTGATCGAGGACAGCCATTCTTCCAGCTCGCGGTAAAAGCGATTCTGCCCGTGGCCCGCAAACAGTTCCAGCAAGCCCACCACCAAAGATCCGGCAAGGCCAAGCAAGGACGACGAAAACGCGGTGCCCATGCCGCCCAACTGACTTTCCAGCCCGGTCATCAGCTTGCCGAACACCTGCATGCCAGTCTCGCCCTCTTGCGGGGTGAGCGACCGGATGGTTTCGACAACGGCGGGAACGGTGGTGGCAAGGCCGTAAAAGGTTCCAAGAAGACCAAGGAAAACCAGAAGATTGACCAGATAGCGCGTGATGTCGCGCGCCTCGTCGATCCGCGTGGCAACTGAATCCTGAATGCTGCGCGACGAAGAGGCCGAAATTTGCATACGCGCCCCCCGGCTGCGCAGCAGCTGCGCCAAAGGGGCCAACAAACGCGGCGGTGTCACGGCTTCGGCACCCGGTTCGTGGCGGGCAAAGCCCTCGATCCAGCTGACCGATTGCACCAGAATGAACACCTGCCAAAAACAGGTGATCACGCCCAACAGGAAGACAAAGGCGATAAACCCGTTCAGCAGCGGGTTGGTTTCGATGATCCCGATCACGGTGTCATGAATGACCCAGGCCCCTGCGGCCACCAGTGCGACCGCCACAAGCATGGTCACAATCTGGCGAATGGGCTGGCTGAAATAAGGGGTTTCGTCGGCCTTGCTCGGGTCCATCAACGCGGTGCCTGTTGGTCTGTTTTGTGCAACCATAGCACCGGGTTGCCAACTGCCAAGCAAAACCAGCGCTACATTTGCCTTACCTGGTCAGATAGCCATGCCAGATCGGCGTCAGCGATGCCCAATTCAGCCAGATGGTCAGCGGTGGCGAACAGATAGTCACGATTCGCGCCTCGGCCACCGACAGCACGGGCGATGATTTGCGCCTGATCCACCAGTGCCATGCCGCCGCAATATTGTACGTGATCGGGGTCAATCACGAAGGCCAGCGCCGTCACGCTGCGGCCATCGGCCAGCGCCAGCGGCAGCGTGCGCTCCAGATAGGCCGAAGACACCAACTCGCGCGCACGCAGCGCTGCCAGGGTGTCGGCCTCGGCCCCCGGGGTGACACGGAATGCCACGCCATCACAGAAAGACCCCGGCGCATGATCCAGCGCCAAGACAAGACCCGGCGCGTCAACCGTGCCGCGATGGTGAATCGAGTGCATGCAAAAACTGCGGTGCCAATCCGTGGCACGGGCAATCTGACGTTCAGCGACCGGAAACTCGGGGTTCCAGATCAGCGACCCATAACCGAACACCCACATCTGATCTTGCATCACTGGCCCTCCTGTCGGGGCACGGTGTAGGCAGATGGAGGGCCACA
>CAZCFC010000321.1:0-3536 GCA_964497815.1 uncultured Cypionkella sp. | reverse complement strand
AATCGCCGGGGCCCACCAGCCGCTGATAGCCGCCGAACTCCTGCCGCCTCGGCTGCAAAGCCATGCCCACAAAGGATAAATCGCCACCCACCGACAGCCCCTTGCGCCCGTTCACCACGAAATTTCCGGAAATGGCCCCCTCATAGGCCCGGGTTTTGCGGATGTCGAATACGGCGCGGGCGCGGTCGATCGTCACCATCATCTGCGTCGCCCCCAGCTTGATCAGCCCCAGGTCAAGGCTGTCTGCCGTCACCGCCACCGCCGCCTCCATAACGCCCAGCCCGCTGACGGCAATCGGATCGCGCGGCCAGCCTGCCGCACTTGCGCCTCCAGATGACCCGCCGCCTTGACCGCCCGCAAGCCCGGCCAGATCCAGCGCCCCCGCTGTCACCGTGGCCGACAACCTTGGCCGCGTGCCGTCCGTCGTCAGATCGGCGTCCATGCCAAAGGCGTTGTCATCCAGCACCACCGCGCCCTTGCGCAGATGCAGTGACCCCTTCGACGTCACCGTCAGCCCGCCTGTCACCTGAACCGCGCGCGCGCCCAGACCTGCGGGCAACGCCGGGGCCGCCGCTCCCGCCAAGGCCGCTACCGCCGCCAGATCGCCCAGATCGGCGGTCAGCTCGCCCTCGGCCTCCATCGGCGCATGGCCTGCGCGGCCCACAAACCCCACATCGGCCGCGCCCGCCTTCAACGTCAGCTCGACCGGCACCACTTTGCCATCCAGAAACTTTTGAAACGCCCCCACCGTCCCCGCCGCCGTAAAGGCCTGCCCGTTCATCACCGCTGCCAGATCCATGCTGGCGCGGCCCACATAATCCGGGATCGCAAGGGTGGCGTCGATGTCGGTCAACTCGACCCGGCGGCCAGTGCCATGGTCGATGAAGGTCAGCGCGCCATCCGCAAATTCGGCGCGGTCCATGGTGAACGGCTGGCCCACGCCGGGGGTGTCCGTCGTCACCTCGCCGCCGCTGCTGCCGCCGAACATCCAGTTTTCCTGCCCCTTTGCGCTGCGCTCCAGGATGATCCTGGGGGCAATCGCTTCGATCCCGGTGATCTTCACCTCGCCGCCCATCAGCGCCGCCATATCCACCGAAATCGCCAGCCCCTCGGCCTGCAACATCGGCCCCTCGTCCGACCATTCGGCGTTGGACATGACGACAGGCCCGGTGACCACCCCCAGCTGTGGCCAAAGCGACGGCCGGACCGCGCCCGTCAACACCAACTGCCGCCCCGACAGCGTGTTGAATTTGGAAACCGCCAGCCCCGCAATCTTTTCCGCCGGGATCAGCAAGACCGTGCCGACCCCCAAAATCACCAACAAAACCAATGCTATAACCGAGCGGACAATCCAGCGCATGATGCCTCCACTGACAAATTATCCCGACTCTACGCCGCAGACAGCCCCGCAGGAAGCCACAGTTCGCGGCTTGGCAACAGTTTGCCGGATGCAGCGCCGGCACCGGATGGCGTGCGTTGCGTTAACCCCCAGTACGGCGCGCGCTGCGTATGGACAGATAAAGGACGGCGGCAGGACAGCGACCAGACACGGAACCGACGGTGTTTTCCACGCAAAATCATGGAATTAACCGCGATTCGGGCCGCCAAAAGCCCCCCTTTGCCCTTGGCCGCCCAATCCGCTATACAGGCCCCCATGTCACAGAACCCGCCCAACCTCCGCCCCGATCTCGCCCCGAAGGCCACCTTCAGCGAACCCGTTCGTCCCGGCCAGCCGACCATCGGCATGGTCAGCCTTGGCTGCCCCAAGGCGCTGGTGGACAGCGAGCGTATCCTGACCCGCCTGCGCGCCGAAGGCTACGCGATCAGCCCCGATTACAAGGGGGCGGATGCCGTGATCGTCAACACCTGCGGCTTCCTCGACAGCGCCAAAGCCGAGTCGCTTGAGGCGATTGGCGAGGCGCTGGCCGAGAATGGCCGAGTCATCGTCACCGGCTGCCTTGGTGCCGAACCCGACTATATCACCGGCGCGCATCCAAAGGTTCTGGCCGTCACCGGTCCGCATCAATACGAGGCGGTTCTGGACGCGGTTCACAAGGCCGTCCCCGCCAAACCCGACCCGTTCATTGATCTGCTTCCCGCCTCTGCCGTCAGCCTGACGCCGCGCCATTACAGCTATCTGAAGATTTCCGAGGGCTGCAATCACAAGTGCAAATTCTGCATTATCCCCGACATGCGCGGCCTGCTGCAAAGCCGCCCCGCCCATGCCGTGCTGCGCGAGGCCGAAAAACTGGTGCAGGCCGGGGTGCGCGAACTGCTGGTGATTTCACAAGACACCTCGGCCTATGGTGTTGATCGCAAACATGATCTTTCGCCATGGCAAGGCCGCGAAGTGCGCGCCCATATCACCGATCTCGCGCGCGAACTGGGCCAGTTGGGGGCATGGACGCGGCTGCACTATGTCTATCCCTACCCCCATGTGCGCCAGCTGATCCCGCTGATGGCCGAAGGGTTGATCCTGCCCTATCTGGATATTCCCTTCCAACATGCCGACCCCGGCGTTCTGCGCCGCATGGCCCGCCCGGCGGCCGCCGCCAAGACGTTGGACGAAATTGCGGCATGGCGACTGGACTGCCCCGACATCACCCTGCGCTCGACCTTCATCGTCGGCTATCCCGGCGAAACCGAGGCCGAATTCCAGACCCTGCTGGATTGGATGGACGAGGCGCAACTGGATCGCGTCGGGTGCTTCCAATACGAAAACGTCGCCGGGGCCCGCTCCAATGACCTGCCCGACCACGTTCCGGATGAGGTCAAGCAAGACCGCTGGGACCGCTTCATGCAAAAGGCGCAGGCGATTTCCGAGGCGAAACTGGCCGCCAAAGTGGGCCATGTGATTCAGGTGATCGTGGACGAAGTGGACAGCGACGGCGCCACCTGCCGCACCAAGGCCGATGCCCCTGAAATTGATGGAAACCTGTTTATTGATGAGAATTTTGAACACCTTAACCCCGGCGATATTGTTGCGGTGACGGTGGAAGAGGCGGGCGAATATGATCTGTGGGGGCGGTTGGAAACCTGACCACCTGCGGCTTTGCCGCCGCCTTTGCGCAAATTTGCACCGTGAAAAGGCTTGACCGATGCCCATCGGCCCGGTCAGCCTTGCCCGGATTTCAACCGACAGGAGCAAACCATGTCAGACGCGCCGATCATCGCCCAGAAGGCGCCCTACCCGGTGGATCTTGAGGCCGGCAAGACCTATTTCTGGTGCGCTTGCGGGGCGTCCAAGACCCAGCCCTTCTGCGACGGCAGCCACAAAGGCAGCGGCTTTGTCCCCACGAAGTTCACCGCCGAGGCCAGCAAAACTGCCTATCTTTGCGGCTGCAAGCACAGCAAGAACGGCACGTTCTGCGATGGCAGCCACAAGGCGCTATAGCTGCGGCAATCCGGCACTGGTCTGCCACCGTCAAAGCGCTATCTTGGCCGCATGACGGATGAAACCCGCGTTCTGTACAACGAAACCTGCCCGGTCTGCCGGTTCGAGATCGACGCCTACGCCAAGCGGGTGCGCGCAGATG
>CAZCFC010000320.1:0-3549 GCA_964497815.1 uncultured Cypionkella sp. | reverse complement strand
CTGGTCGGCATCGCCGCCGCCACCGTGCTGCGGATCTTCTTTGCGCTGGTCACAACACAACTGCTTGCCATCGTGGGTCTTTTGCTTGCGGGCGGCGTGTTGCTGTTGTGGGTGTGCTGGAAAATGTGGCGCGAACTGCAGGCAAGCCACGGCGATGAGAACCGCGCTGCCGAGGCGTTGACGGGTCAGGATCTGAACGCCGACGGCACGGTTGCCGGTGGTGGCCCGAAAAAGACCTTCGGTCAGGCCGCCATGCAGATCCTGATCGCTGACGTGTCGATGTCGCTGGACAACGTTCTGGCCGTGGCCGGCGCTGCGCGTGAACATCCCGGCATCCTGATTTTCGGTCTGGCCCTGTCGATTGCACTGATGGGTCTGGCGGCGTCGTTCATCGCGCGTCTGCTGAACAAGCACCGCTGGATCGCTTATGTCGGCCTGGCCATCATCCTTTACGTGGCGCTTGAGATGATCTGGCGTGGCTGGCACGAAGTGCAGCCGCTGGTGCTGACCAAGCTGGGCATGTAAACCGCATCACTTCTGCCGGGGCACAGCCCCCGGCCGCAAAAGCGCCGCCTTGCGGCGCTTTATTTCATCATCGGGCAGCGTGCTTCGGTTCAAGGCCAGCATTTGCAGCGCCACATCCCCCCCATGCCCCGCGTTGCGCCGCCCCGGATCAAGCAATCCCGCCCGCACCTTCGGCGGCAGGTCCAGCAACGACAGCACCGCCTCGGCTGGTCCCAGAACGGCATCCTGTACCGACCGCAGCGGCACCGAAATAACCTCGGCCCGCCGCAGCTTTTGCGCCACCTGTGACAGGACCTGCGCAAAATCCGCCGCCCCGGAAAACTCTGCGCAAAACGTCTCGAAATCCTGCGTCACCCGGTAGCCGGACAGATTGTGCTGCCAAGCCGACCGCATCCAGTCCGCTGGTTCGCGGGTGGTGTAAACCAGCGTCATGGTGGTTTTGCCGCCAAATACCGCTTTCACGGCAGTTGCCATCGCCTCGGCCAAAGGCACCGCCGCCCGGTAATCGACGATGCCCTTTTTGCCCGGCGTGCGCCCCGACAACCCTTCACAACTGATCAGCAGCGTCTTTCCTGTGTCCGCTATCGTCTGGCAGATTTGCGCAAAAGCCGCTGTGAACGCAGCCAGATCGAAAGGGTCGCCAGCGGTGGCATAGCGCGTGGCGTGGCGCAGCGGTGCCGCCAGTTCATCCAACAGCACAAGCCGCGCATAGGGGGCAAGGGCCGCACGGTTGGCGGCAAGGCAGGCCTGCAGGCTGGACGTGCCGGTCTTGTGAAAGCCGGGGTGAATGATCACCCGCATCCTAGAACCGCGTTGGCAAGTACGGCGTCAGGTCTATTTCGGGCGCGCGCCCCGCCACCAGCGCCGCCACCAGCCGCGCCGTGATCGGCGCCAGCGTCAGCCCGATATGGCCGTGCCCATAGGCATGGATCACATCGCCGCCGCCCGCAGAGGGGCCAATCACCGGCACCGAATCCGGCATGGACGGACGAAACCCCATCCACTCGCGGGAAGGCGCGCCCAGATCGGGGAAAATCGCCCGCGCACCTTCAACCAGTTTTGCCACCCGGTGCGGCGAAGGTGGTGCCGTCAGCCCCCCCAGTTCCACCGTGCCCGCCACCCGCAGCCGACCGGTCATCGGGCACAGATAGAACCCCCGGGACGTCGGGCAGGCCGGGCGCGTCAGGCGCGCCGCGGTCATGTCCCATTCCACATGATAGCCGCGCTCGGTGTCCAACGGCACCCGGTCGCCGGCCTGTGCCGCCAATCCCCGGCTGTGCGCCCCTGCGGCGATGATGACGCGGCGCGCATGCAGCCGCAGGCCGGGGCCTTCCACGATGACGCCATCGAACTGGCGTGTCAGCCGCTGCGCCGCTGCCTGCACGAAGGCGGCTTTCGCAAAGACGACTTCGGCCAAGGTCGCCACCATCTGCCCCGGATCAGACAGGAACACCGCCTTGGGAAAGAACGCCGCCCCGCCTTCCACCGCAGGCAGGCCGGGTTCCATCGCCGCCAAGGCATCGGGGCCGATCAGATCCACACTGATGCCTTGCGTGCGCCGAAACGCCATGTCCGTCTCGGCCGCGCGATAGGCCGCCTGCGTTTCGTAAAGGTACAGACAGCCCCGCCGCTGCAAGATTGCCGCCGCACCGATGCGCTCGGCCAAGGCCTCCCAACTGGGGCAGGCATCTGCCACCAGCGCCGCAATCGCCGCCGCATTGCGCCGCGTCGCCCCCGGCAAGGACTGGACGGCAAAGCGCAGCAGCCACGGCATCAAGGACGGCAAGGCCGCGCGCCGGATCGCAAGCGGCGAGTTGGGGTCCAACAGCAGCGACGGCAGATTGCGCAGCACATCCGGGCTGCCCACCGGCATCACCGCATAATCGGCAATCGTGCCCGCATTGCCATAAGACGCGCCCATGCCGGGCGTGTCCGGATCCACCAGAACCACCTCGCGCCCCTCAGCCACCAGCGCCTCGGCGATGGCAAGGCCCACCACACCTGCCCCAAGGATAGCAATGTCGGTGGTCAGGTGCTGGGTCATTTCCGGTCCAAACAGGCGGGCATGGGGCGGCTTTGTGCCAACCGCCCCGGCATCAGGTTACATACAGGCGTCAAACAGCGCGCGGGTATTTTCGCGCGTCATCACCACAGGGTTGCCACCACAAGACGGATCCTCCAGCGCCATATCGGTCAGCATGTCCAGATCGCCCGGCTTCACGCCCAAGACGGTCAGGTTGGCCGGGATGCCAAGCTCGGCCCGCAGCGCCATCACCGCGGCGCGAAAGCCATCGAACCCGCCCGCAATGCCCAGATAGGCGGCGGCCTTTTCGATGCGGTCTTCGATGGTGTGGCGGTTGTAATCCAGCACCATCGGCATGACCACGGCATTGGTGGTGCCGTGATGGGTGCCATACACCGCACCGATCGGATGGCTTAAGGAATGGATCGCCCCCAGCCCCTTTTGGAACGCCACAGCCCCCATCGCCGCCGCACTCATCATATGCGCCCGCGCGTCCAGATCATTCGGATCGGCGTAAACCTTTGGCAGGTTTTCAAACACCAACCGCATGCCTTCCAAGGCAATGCCTTGGCTCATCGGGTGGTAGAACGGGCTGGAATACGCCTCAAGACAATGCGCCAGCGCATCCATCCCGGTGCCTGCCGTGATAAACCGCGGCATGCCCACGGTCAGTGCCGGATCACAGATGGTGACCACGGGCAACAGCTTGGGGTGGAAGATGATCTTCTTTTTGTGCGTGGCCGAATTGGTCAGAACGCCTGCGCGCCCCACCTCGGACCCGGTGCCAGCCGTAGTCGGCACCGCGATAATCGGCGCGATTTTTGCGCCATCGGCGCGGGTGTACCAATCGTCGATGTCTTCCAGATCCCAGACGCTCAGGTCGCGGCGCTGATGGGCCATCAGGGCGATCATCTTGCCAAGGTCCAACGCCGACCCGCCCCCAAAGCAGATCACGCCATCATGGCCACCCGCCAGATAGACCGCGATGCCATCGGCCATGT
>CAZCFC010000319.1:0-3550 GCA_964497815.1 uncultured Cypionkella sp. | reverse complement strand
GGGGTTGCTGCATGGATGGCCCGGCCCGCGCAGGAGTGCGCGGGCGTTCGGGACTGAAAACAGTCCACTGGACTGTTTTCTCCCCGCGCAAGGGCGCGGGGCCGTCCCGAACCCCATCATCCGACCGCGTCAGCTTTGCACCCTGCCTTTGCCTTCGCAGATAAGAGTGTGCGGCCTTTGTGGTGCCAGTATCCCGGCCCACTCACCTTTGCGCGGGCGCAGACGCCAAAAACCGTCGGGTTGTTTGGGGCGGATGTAGCGTGATATCCCCCAAACTTGCCGCCCAAATGTTAGAAGTCTCTTAAAATCAACACCTCAACCCATTGAAATAAAACACCTTTAAAAAGGTCCCGAGTTGGGACCCTTCCCATTTTGCCGCGCAGCCCTACCTGCACGTCAAAGGAGCCTTCCATGCAAATCCTGACCCTCTACGGCCTGACCTTCGCTATTTTCCTGATCTTGGACGGCATCATGCTGACCCTGCACATGCAGCCGCTGTTTCGCCGCCACCTGGGCGATCAACTTCTTGAAAACATCCGCATCGTGCCCGCTGCGGCCTTTTATGCGGCCTATATCGCCGGGCTGATCTACCTTGTCAGCCTGCCTGCCTTGAAATCTGGCGCGCCCATCCTGATCCCTGCTGCGATCATCGGGGCCATGGCCTACGGCACCTATGAATTCACCAGCTATGCGATTATGAAGGACTGGAGCCCGACCATGGTTGCGACCGACCTGATCTGGGGCACATTCCTGACCGCCACCTCTGCCTGGGGTGGGGTTGTCCTGACCCGGTTGATATTCAAGGTTTGACCATGATCCTGTACGGCATTTCCACCTGTGACACCTGCAAAAAGGCGATCAAGGCGCTGGCCTTGGCCGGGCACGCGGTGACATTCCGCGACGTCCGCGCGCAGCCCTTGTCAGCAACCGAGATCGACCGGATCGTGACGGAATTCGGTGACCGGGTGATCAACAAGCAATCGACCACCTACCGCGGTTTCAGTGATTTTCTGAAAGCGTCCGAGCCCGAGGCGCAGATTGCAGCGCAGCCCACCGTGATGAAGCGCCCGGTGATCGAGGCGAATGGCCAATGGTATCTGGGCTGGGACCCGGCCGTACAGGCGGCCCTGCTGTAAATATGGCCCCGGTCGAATAGGAACGAACGGGGCCGCTGTTGCCTTAAAGCAGGCGCAAATCGCCTGCAGATTGCTTGCCGTCGCGGCCTGATTGCAGCTCGTAGCCGATTTTCTGGTTGTCATTCAGGCCTTTCAGCCCGGCGCGTTCGACAGCCGAGATGTGGACAAAAATGTCCTTCCCGCCGTCATCGGGCGCAATAAAGCCATAGCCCTTGGTGCCATTGAACCATTTCACGGTGCCGGTTGGCATGCCGTCTCTCCTATCTCAACCCTCCCGGGGCGATATTGCCGCGGGCCGTGCAATCCAGAACTTCCAGGGCCAAGGCAGGCGGTCAGAAAGGCTGTCGTCACTGATGAAATCATGCCAAACCGTAAGAGAAAATCAAGCGTGGAGATTCGGTTGCGAAATGCGGCGCTGACATTGGGGTTGATCGGCGGCGTTTTGGCCATGATTGTCGGGTTCTTCGGCTATGGCTACACCGATTTCATCGCGAAAAACGGCGAGATTGGCGATCTTGCACGGCAGGTCGATCATCCCATGGTGATCCGAGCCGCCAGTTTTCTGGCCCCCATTCTGGCGATTGCCGGAGGGGCGATGGCGCGGTCGCAGAATGTCCCGGCAGGGGTGCTGATGCTGGCATCAGCGCTGGCGATCTGGGTGGCCTTTGGATTTGGCGTGTTCACCATGTTCCCGATCGCCATGTGCGGCTTGGGGGGGATCCTGGCTTTGGCAGCGCGTCAGCCGGACGCCCACTGATGCAAAAGGCCGTCGGGCATCGGCCCCCGGCGTTCAGGATCAGCCGCACCCGGAACGACCGCTGATCCCGGATGGGCGGGCCTGCATCGCTAAGATTCAATGTGCCGATTTTGGCCGGTTTGGATTTGCGTGATGACACGGCCGACGCCGGGGCAAGGCAGGCTGTCAGGGTGCGCAGCTGGTCGATGGCCAATGGCGGCGCTGTCCTCTGTTCAAAGCCAGGGTCAGGAAGGGCGCGGGTGCGGCCCTGATCCTGTGTGTCTGCGTGCAGGATGCGATGACCTTCGCGGCGAAAAACGCGTGGCCCCTCAGCGTGTGGGTCTGACTGGCGCTGACAGGATTGCGATTGGCGGCTGCAACGGGTGATCCTTCCGTAAATTCTACCATCGGGCGGGCTGCATCGGGGTTGATTGCGACATTCGCGACAGGTGCAGCTTAGTCCTTCAACGGATGGCCTTGCCCTGCGATCTTGGGCCAAACACCCGTCGCTGGCCCGCAACAGCGGGACTGCGGCGCATGTTTTGGGCGCACCGCAGGGGGCACGCAAAGAAAAAGCGCCAGTTTCCTGGCGCTTGATCTGTCATTCCGGGGGGGGTGATCTAGTGGCCGGCTGGTGGCAGGGCGGCCAGCCCAAATTCGGCCACCGCCTGATCAAAGCTGATGGTCTCGGTGCGCTGGTCGCCCAGACGGCGCACGGATACGGTCCGGTCTTCGACCTCTTTCATCCCAATCGCCAGGATCACGGGAACTTTGCCAACGGAATGCTCACGCACCTTGTAGTTGATCTTTTCGTTGCGGGTGTCGGTTTCGGCCCGCACCCCCGCTTTGATCAGCGCATTGGTGACTTCATGAACGAACGGGTCAGCGTCTGAAACGATCGAGGCCACCACCACCTGACGGGGCGCCAGCCAGAACGGCAGTTTGCCTGCATAGTTTTCGATCAGAATTCCGATAAAGCGTTCGAACGACCCCAGAATTGCGCGGTGCAGCATGACGGGGCGGTGCTTTGCGCCATCCTCGCCCACGAATTCTGCGTCCAGCCGGTTCGGCAGGTTGAAATCGGCCTGGAACGTGCCGCACTGCCATTCACGGCCAATCGCGTCGGTCAGTTTGAAGTCAAGCTTTGGCCCATAGAACGCGCCGTCACCTTCGTTGATCTGATAGGGCAGCCCGAGCATCTCGATGGCTTTTTTCAGCGCGCCTTCTGCCTTGTCCCAAACCTCATCGGATCCCACGCGCACATCGGGGCGGGTGGACAGTTTGATGTCGAATTTCTCAAAGCCCAGGTCTTTGTAGACCGACGAAAGCAGCGCAATGAAACTGGCGCATTCCGCCTCGATCTGGTCCTCGGTGCAGAAGATATGCGCGTCGTCCTGGGTAAAGCCGCGAACCCGCATCAACCCGTGCATGGACCCTGAAGACTCGTAGCGGTGACAAGACCCGAATTCCGCCAGACGCAGTGGCAGGTCGCGGTAACTTTTCAGACCCTGGTTGAAAATCTGCACGTGGCACGGGCAGTTCATCGGTTTCAACGCGTTGATGCGCTTTTCTTTCGCGCCGTCTTCGTCAACCTCGACGATGAACATGTTCTCACGGTAGGCCTCCCAGTGGCCGGATTTCTCCCACAGGATACGGTCCACCACCTGCGGCGTCTTGA
>CAZCFC010000318.1:0-3559 GCA_964497815.1 uncultured Cypionkella sp. | reverse complement strand
ACCTGCCCATCCGCCGCCGCAACCGTGAAACCGGTGTAAAAGGTTGCACCGTCGGGGCTGACCTTCACCGCGAAATTGTCCGATCCGGCCAGCCCCATCTCGGCCCGCCCCGACCACCCGGTCTGGAACAGCAGGCTGGCCGTATCGCCGGACGTGGCCTTGTTGATCTTCAGCTGATGGCCAGCCCCTGCGTTGTTCAGCAAAGTGGCCGGGGCCGATACCGAAAGCCGGTTGGTGGCATCCGGGGTGGCCGACACCCCAAGTTGCCCCACCACCAACGGCGCATCGGCCGTGGTTTTCCACTGCACGCCGTCAAAACTGGCCACGGCATCCTCCGCCGCAATCCAGGCCCGCCAGCCCGCCAGAGGCGCGAAAAACTGCCACAGCCCATCCTCGAACAGGGCAATCCTGCCCGCCTGTCCGGCCCAGGCCCCGGTGGCCGCCGCAGCCACGATATGCCGGTCCCCGGCCACTGGCGACACCGGCGGTGTGGTCAAGGTGCGGTTCTGGACCGCCAGTTGCACCACCACATCCAGCACCCGCAGCGACTCGTTATGCGTCACGTGCTTTTGCGCCTGTGCAGGCAAGATCAGGGGCAACGACAGGATCGTCGAGTTATCGGGCATGCAAACCTCCGCAGAACGCTGTGAAGGCCGAAGCTATGAAATATGACTTAACGCCGGGATAGGGCAGCGTACGCTGGGGCGTGGCTGGTTTCGAAGGGCCCGAACAGCGCGGCCTTTCTTAGGTCTGCCCCAGTCAGAACCAGTCAGAACCAGACAGGTTCTAGGGCGTCACGGCCAGCGCCGCCTCGCGCGCATCGCGCCAAGTCAGCCATGAAATCGCCCCGATGATCATCGCGCCACCCAGCAGGACATAGCCGTCCACCGGCTCGGCAAAGGCCACCGCGCCAAGGGTCGCGGCCCAGACCAGTTGCAGAAACGTCACCGGTTGCGTCACACTGAAGGGGGCCGCCCGAAAGGCCCGTGTCATCAGGTAATGGCCCGTCGTTGCCAGCACGGCCACCACCGCCAGCCACCCCATCTGCGCCCCCGTCACCGGTACCCAGACCACCATCGCAATCGGAGCCAGGCCCACGGCCACCGTCAAGGACATCATCGCCACAATCACCGAAGCCGACGCAACTGCCGACAACCGCTTGGCAAACAAGTAACTGATCGCAAAGCACAAAGCTGCGCCGATCTGGGAAAGATGGCCCGCGCCCACAGGCTCTATTCCCGGCCGCAGCACCACCATGGCCCCCGCAAAGGCGACACCCACCACCCCCAACCGCCGCCGGGTCATCTTCTCGCCCAACAGCAGCGACCCCACCACCAACAGCACCACCGGATTAAGGTAGCCAATCGCCGTGGCATGGGCCACCGGAATGCGTGCCATGGCGTAAAACCAGAACAGAACCGCTGCGGTATGCGCCACGCCGCGCCAGGCAAACAGCCGCAACGCTCCGGGGGCAAAGCCGCCACGGATCACGCCGGGCAGGATCGGCAGCAGAAAAATCACGCCAAAGCCGAACCGCAGAAACGCCGACTGCGCAGCGGGCAAATCCGTGCCCAGATAGCGCACGATGCCGTTCACCCCGACAAAGGACAGCCCCGAGGCCAGCATCCACAACACGCCCTCAACGGGCCGCCCAGTCTGTCCAGTCTGTTCATTCTGCGTCATGCCCGGACCAAACCCGGATCAGCCGCCAAAGGCAAGCCCCGCCGCGATGGCCCACATCGTCGCCCCCACCCCGACCTCCAGCACCACCCAGGCCCGCGGATTGGCAAACACCGGTGCCAACAGCCGCGCGCCATAGCCCAGCGCCGCGAAAAAGCTGAAACTGCCACAGGCCGCCGCCACGCCAAAGGCCAGCCGATGCCCCGGATACTGCGCCGAGATCGACCCCAGCAGCACCACCGTATCCAGATAAACATGCGGATTGGCCCATGTCAGCACAAGACAGGTCGCCAGCACCTTGCCCAAAGGTGCCGCCTCGCCGCCCTGTGGGCGCAACGCCTCGCCCCCCGCCAATGCCGCCCTGAACCGCAGCGCGCCGTAGACAAGCAGGAACGCCACGCCCCCCCAGCGCATCGCCTCACCCAGCCAGGGCACCTGCGCCGACACCAGACCAAACCCCGTCACCCCCGCCGCAATCAGCACCGCGTCCGACAGCGCACAGACCAGAACCACCGCCCCCACATGCTCGCGCCGCAACCCCTGCCGCAGCACAAACGCATTCTGCGCCCCGATCGCAAGGATCAGACTGACCGCCACCAGATAGCCCTGTACCGCCGCTTCAACCATGATCGCCCCCTGTTCGGGCTTGACCTACCGCAGCAGCGCGGCTTCACTCAAGTTAATCTTTCTGTGCATGGATAAGCGCGCCTGATGTTTGACCCCGCCCAGCTTTCGGCCCTTGCCACCGTTCACCGGCGCGGCTCGTTCGATCTTGCGGCGGCGGAACTGCATGTCACCCCCTCGGCCATCTCGCAGCGGATCAAGGCGCTGGAAGAGTCGGCGGGCACCCTGCTGATCCGGCGCGGTCAGCCCTGCACCGCCACCCCGGCCGGGCTGCGCATGATCCGCCACCATGACGAGGTGTCGCTGCTGGAGCGCACCCTTGCCACCGATCTGCCCTGGCTTTCACCGCGCCCCGCCAGCCTGCGCATCGCCGTGAATGCCGACAGTCTGGCCACATGGGTGATCCCGGCGCTGGCGGCGACTGACGGGTTTCTGTTCGATCTGGTGATCGACGACCAGGACGTGTCGCAAGACTGGCTGAAACGCGGCGAGGTGGCCGCCGCCATCACCGCCCATCCCGGCCCGTTGCAGGGCTGCGATACCATCCCGCTGGGGGCCCTGCGCTACCGCGCCACCGCCAGCCCGGCCTACATGGCGCGCTGGATGCCGCAGGGCGTGACAGCGGCCAGCCTTGCCACCGCGCCCACCCTGACCTTTTCCGACAAGGACCGCCTGCAAGACATCTGGGCCTCGCGCCTGATCAAATCAGGCACAAAGCGGGCGGCCTTCCCCAGCCACCGCCTTGCATCAAGCCAGGGCTTTGTCGATGCCTGCCTTGCGGGGCTGGGCTGGGGCCTGAACCCCGAGCCTTTGGTGGCCGCTCATCTGGCCGCGGGCCGTCTGGTGGAACTGGTCGCAGGCACCCCGCTGGACGTGGCCCTGCACTGGCAATTTTCCCGCCTGACCGCGCCCGCGCTGGCCCCCCTGACCCAAGAAATCCGGGCCGCAGCCGGGCGGGTGCTGATTGGGGGGTAAGGTGCGTCCCAACGTGGGACAGATTTTTTGTTTTTTGGATCAGGTGGTTGGGGTCGGTAGTGGTGTTAAGGGTTCTTTGGCAGTCTGGGGCCATGGCGGCGGTGATCTGGGGCTTTGTGAAGGCGAGAGGATAGGCAGGTTTGGGGATATACTTTGTGTCGCTTTGAGCCCATTGCGGACGTTCGCATCGCCACTGGTCGCCTCGGCGATTGCCTGCGTATAATGCGCCAGCCCTTCTAACAGCACAACTCCGCGAGCCAGAGCACGATGTTTCAGAAGT
>CAZCFC010000317.1:0-3562 GCA_964497815.1 uncultured Cypionkella sp. | reverse complement strand
TGGGCGTCGATTTGACCATGACCTTCCTGTTGAAGTTTGGCGGTGCAGCGCTGTACCTGCCGCATGATCCAAAAGGCCGAAGTGAGGTTGAAAAGCTGATCGGCTATGACAAGCTGAAAGAGCTTGCCGCGCGCCCGGGCCTGCAATACCGCGTGCCGCTGGCCAAATGCTGGCTGGCTGAAATGATGCACTGGCAGGGCCATTCCACCGCCCACATCGCCCGCACTTTACGCGTGACAGACAGCACTGCCCGCCGCTACTTGCGCGGCGAATATGCCCCGTCGCGGGATGGGGTCGGCCATGAAGAATGACGCACCCTTGGCACAAGCACGGGCGGCGCATCGCCTGGTGACCGATGCCAGCGCCGCGATAGAAGGGCTTGTGAACACCCTTTCAACGGGCATTCAATGCCCCGTTAAAGCCGATGTAAACGCCGCCCACCGCCGCGCGCATCGCATGGGCCGCCCTGCCAAGATCGCCGCCGATTCAGAGCTGCAAGCCTTCGTCACCGCCCGCCTTGACACCCTGACCTTCGATCAAATAGCCAGGGAAATCGCCGCCAACTTCCCCCCGGCCCGCCGCGCAAGCCGCTCGTCCATCCACCGCTGGTGGCAGAAAACGCGGACAAACTGACCGGGTACAATCGCAGGATATCAGCTTTTATCAGCTTATCCCGATGAAGACGGGCTGCTGTCAGACTTTATGGAACAGTACTGTCCTACGTTATGAACACAGACAGGTTTCATACCCCCGGTCCCCCGTGGGATATTTCAGCACAGAGGATGAAATTGGCGACAAGTTTTATTGAGCAGTCAAGACCGCGCCGGGGTTCATGATGCCCTTGGGGTCCAGTGCCGATTTGATCGCGCGCATGGCGGCGATCTTACCCGGGTCGCCGTATTTCAAAAGATCATCGACCTTGAGACGGCCCAATCCGTGTTCGGCGCTCACCGAGCCTCCAAGTGCGTGCACCAGATCGTGGACGCAGGATTTGACGGCGTCGCGCTGATTGTCGTGGTCCTTGCGGTGTTTGCCACGCTGGGGGAAGATGTTGTAATGCAGGTTGCCGTCACCAAGATGGCCAAAGCAATTGATGCGGAAATCGCCAACGGCCTTCAGGGCATCGCCTGCACGGGCGATGAATTCAGGGATCAGGCCCAGTGGCACCGAAATGTCGTGGCTGGAGACCGAGCCCACGCGACGGTTTGCCTCGGGGATCGACTCGCGGATGCGCCAGAGGCCAGCGCGCTGCGCCTCGGACGCGGCGATGGTGCCGTCATGGATCAGGCCTTCGGTCAACGCGGCCTCGAACAGGGATTCCAGATGCGGTTCCGCAGCGCCAAAGCCCGCAGGCAGGCCGATTTCCATCAACACCAGCCATTCCGGGTTGTCCTGAAGGGGGCTGCGGACCTCGGGCATGGTTTCGGCAAGAAAGTCAAAGCCCATGCGGTGGATGAGTTCAAACGCCGACACCATGCCAGACAGGCGCTGGTCGGCCATGGCCAGCAGGCGCAGCGCGGCGGCGGGGCTTTGCACAGCCAGAAGTGCGGTGCCGATGGCCGCAGGTTTGGGGAAAAGCCGCAGGCTGGCGGCGGTGATGACACCCAGCGTGCCCTCGGCGCCGATCAGAAGATGACGCAGGTCATAGCCGGTATTATCCTTGCGAAGGCGCTTCAAGCCATTGAAAATGCTGCCATCTGGCAACACGGCCTCGATTCCCAGACATAGGTCGCGCGTGTTGCCATACCGCAGCACATTCAGCCCGCCCGCATTGGTAGACAGGTTGCCCCCGATGCGGCAAGTGCCTTCCGACGCCAAGGCCAAGGGGAATATCCGACCCAGCTTTTCCGCTTGGGCCTGTACATCAGCCAGAATCATCCCGGCCTCGACCACCAGGACGTTTTCTTCGGCATAAGCGCCACGCAGGGCGGCCATGCGCTCCAGGGAAAGCAGGATCGGCGCCGGGCCGTCGGGCATGATCTGCCCCCCGACCAACCCGGTGCCGCCGCCCCATGGCACGATGCCGACACCAGCCTGTGCGCAGGCCTGCACGATCTGTGCCACCTCTGCGGTGGTGCGTGGCAAGGCCACCGCGCCCGCGTGGCCCTGCCAACGCCCACGCGGCTCTTCCAGATAGCGGGCCTCGGAGGCGCGCAGGGTGTCTTGCGGCAACAATGCGGCGAGATGGTCAACAAAAGCGGGGTCGGCAGGGAGCAGCATGGGGCCTCACACTTGAATAGTCCGGGCCAAAGCAGCAATCGCAGTGGCCGAGGTTTGGTTGCGTGCCGTGACCGGCACCTTCAGGGACTGGCCCAGCTTGTTGGCCAAGGCAGAGCGGCCAAGGCCGTTCGGCGCATTCAGGTAAATTGCGGAATCGGTGATCTTGAAGGATTCACCCGGCCCCACAAGCGCCGTCAACGCTGCATGGTCCGCCGTGGGCAGTGGCGCGCCAAGGAAGAAAATGTGCACTTTCGCGCCATCAACAACGCCATGCTGATGATAGGGATTGGCGGCCAATATGGCATCATACCCGGCAAGGTCCATCAGGAACATGGTGGGGGCAAAGCCAAAGCGGTCTTTCATCGCAGCGGCAATCCGGGCTTCCACATCGGCAACACCCATGTCCAGAAACACGGCATTGCCACTTTGGATATGGGTATGCACCTGGGCAAGCCCTTGTTCCAGAAGCATTTGGCGAAATTCCGGCATCGGCAAACGGTTCGCACCTGCCACGTTTACGCCGCGCAGCAGCAGCACTTTGATCTTGGTCATGGGAGCCTCCACGGACACCGCCACCCGCTCCGGCGCGGGGTCAGCCTGCGTCCGTGCGGCCACGTCGGTCGTGCCGTAGGTTGGCGTATAGCACATGGTTCCGCCAACGCCCGTTGATTTGCAGATAAGATTGCGCAACTCCTTCATATTTGAAGCCGCATTTTTCCAGAACCCCGCGCGAAGCGACGTTTTCGGGCAGACAGGCGCTTTCGACGCGCGACAGGTCCAGCGCGGCAAAGGCGTGGTGCACCACGGCCAACACCGCCTCGCGCATGTAGCCTCGGCGGGCAAAGGGCGCGCCGATCCAATAGCCGATGGTGCCCGCCTGCACCGGGCCACGGCGGATGTTGTCCAGCGTGACGGCACCCAAAAGCCGCTGATCCTCGCGCCGGATCAGGATAAGAGGCAGCGCTGTGCCAGACTGTTCGGCCCGTCCCGCCCAATAGACCCGGTTGGTGAACGCCTTGCGCGACAAATGGTCATGCGCCCAGACCGGCTCCCATGGCATCAAGTGATCGGCGGAAGTTTCACGCAGATGCGCCCAGGCCCGATAGTCGGCATGGGTGGGCAGCCGCAGTGTCATACGTTCAGTTTCGATCTTGGGGCGCCGGCGAAAGGTCAGCATCAGGCCGCCAGTCGTTTGCGGATATCCTCAAGTGAGGGGGCGCGTTCAACCGGACCATAGAGCGCCAAAGCCGAGTCGGCCTCGGTCAGCTGGCCTGCATAGCGACGCACATCAGCCACCGAAACGGCGTCGATGCGCGCAATCGCTTCGTCACAAAAATTGCAG
>CAZCFC010000316.1:0-3570 GCA_964497815.1 uncultured Cypionkella sp. | reverse complement strand
GAATGCCATTCGGTGCGCTCTTTACGCTCACCGCTTTGCTTGTCGCGCCAGGTGTCGGATGTCGCGATGCGCAGGTTCACCACCTTGCCGCCGTTGGGGAAGGACCGCACTTCGGGGTCACGGCCCAGATTGCCGACGATGATGACTTTGTTGACGCCCGCCATGAGACTCTCCCTGATTCCGGCTTTCCGGCAGTTTCGCCGGAATTGGTAAACAAAACCTATATCCCGCCCCCCGCAACCAATCCGCTTGGGCAAAGGCTTGCCGATGCCGCGCAGGCTATGGAAACCTGTGCAAAAACGGGTATAGTCCATGCGTATCCTTGGGGCCGGAATCGTTCATGCGTTTGTTTTCAGCTGCTTTGCGCGTTGCCCTGGTGGCTGCAATCGGACTTTCCGTGCCCTTGTTGGCCGGTGCCGAAGGGTTGAAATTGTCGGGGTCCAAGAAAAACCGGGCCTCACTGTTCAAATCGCAGACCTCGCTGCTGGATGGCCGATTGGCCAAGCAATATGACGGCTCGGTGCGTCTGCGCCCGGATTTCAAGAAGGGCGATGCGGCCACGGAAAGCAGCCAAGTCAGCTATCGCGGCAACTACAAGGGGGCCTACCTTGAGGTCGCCCGGGCCGCTGCCCGCAAACATGGGGTGCCCGAAGACATGTTCCTGCGGTTGGTGCAGCAGGAAAGCGGCTGGAACGCGGGCGCTGTATCGCACAAGGGGGCCACGGGGCTGGCGCAACTGATGCCGGGGACGGCGGCGCGGCTGGGGGTGGACCCGACGGTGCCGGAACAAAATCTGGACGGCGGCGCGCGCTATCTGCGGATGATGTATGACCGGTTCGGCAGCTGGCGTCTGGCATTGGCGGCCTATAATGCCGGTCCGGGCGCGGTTGAACAGCACGGCGGCATCCCCCCTTACACCGAGACGAAAAACTACGTTGCGGCCATATTGGGATAGCCGGGGGGCTTTGGGCCCACCGACCACAGGCAGAGCCAAGCCGGGGTGACCCCCGACCTATTCCGCAGCCATCTTGATCACAGGCTCCATCTTGGCCAGCACATCGGCGGAAAGGTGGCATTTGATCTGATGGCCCCCTTCAAGCACCTGCACCGGCGGCACCTCGCGGTCGCACAGCCCCCCGGGCACCTGTGATTTCCACCGGCAGCGGGTCTGGAACGGGCAGCCGGGCGGCGGGTTCATCGCGGACGGGATGTCGCCTTCCAGCACGATCCGCTTGCGGATGACCTTGGTGTCGGCAATCGGCACAGCCGACAAAAGCGCCTCGGTATAGGGGTGGTAGGGCGGCTGGAACACCTGATCCGTGGTCCCCATCTCGACGACATGGCCCAGATACATCACCATCACGCGGTCGGACAGGTAACGCACGATCGAAAGGTCGTGGCTGATGAACAGCAGGGTGGTCTTGTTTTCACGCTGAATGTCCATCAGCAAGTCGGTGACGGCGGCCTGCACCGAAACGTCAAGGGCGCTGACGGGTTCGTCCGCCACCACCACCTTGGCGCCACCGGCAAAGGCGCGGGCGATGCCGACGCGCTGTTTCTGCCCGCCCGACAACTGACGCGGCATGCGTTCTGCAAAGGCACGCGGCAACTTCACCAGGTCGAGCAGTTCCAGCATCCGGGCGTGGCGCTCCTCATCCGAGGTGCCGTATTTGAAGATTTCAAGCGCGCGGATGATCTGGCGGCCGACGTTCATCGACGGGTTCAGGGTGTCAAACGGGTTCTGGAACACCATCTGCACCGAAGACACCGTATCGGTGTTGCGTTTGGTGATCGGGGTGGATTGCACGTTTTCGTCAAACAGCATGATGCTGCCAGAGGTCGCCGTTTCCAGACCCATCAGCACCTTGGCGAAGGTGGATTTGCCGCAACCGGATTCGCCCACGATTGCCAGCGTCTCGCCCTCGCGGGCCTCGAATGACAAGGTCTCGTTGGCCTTGACCACCTTTTTGGTGCCACCGCCGAACGATCCGCCAGAGATCGAGTAGTATTTCTTCAGATCCTCCATCTTCAGCACCACGCGGCCGATGGGTGTCTTTTCCTTTTGCACCTTGGCCTTGAGCGGAGCGTTCCAGTCTATCTCGGTCCATTTCAGGCAACGCGAGGCGTGGCGGTCATCGCCCGGCACCGGCGACATGCTGACATCGGTGGCATCACAGCGGCCTGCCTGAAAATAGTCGCACCGCGGGCCAAAGTTGCACCCCTGCGGCCGTTCATGCGGCAGCGGGAAGTTGCCGGGAATCGCCACCAGCGGATGCGAGTTCTTGTCGGCACCCGGCAGCGGGATCGAGCGGAACAACGCCTGCGTGTAGGGGTGGCGCATCTTGTCGAACACTTCGACGACATTGCCGGTTTCCACCGCCTCGCCGGAATACATCACACAAAGGCGGTCGCAGACATCGAGAATAAGGCCAAGGTTGTGGCTGATGAACAGCATAGAGGTGCCGTATTTGTGGCCCAGATCCTTGACCAGATCGACGATGCCGGCCTCAACCGTCACGTCAAGCGCGGTGGTGGGTTCATCAAGGATCAGCAGCGCGGGTTTCGACATCAGCGCCATGGCGATGACGATGCGCTGTTGCTGACCGCCCGAAAGCTGATGCGGATAGGCGTGCAGGATGCGGTCGGGGTCGGGCAGGCGGACGTCGGCCACGATCTGACGCGCCAGCGCCCAGGCCTCAGCCTTGGCCATGCCCTGATGGATCATCGGCACTTCGGCCAGTTGCGCGCCGATCTTCATCGCCGGGTTCAGGGACGCCATCGGTTCCTGATAGATCATCGCGATTTCGGACCCGCGGATGTGACGCAGCTCTTCTTCCGTCATATGGGTCAGATCGCGGCCCTTGAACTTGATCGAACCGCCGACGATTCGACCGTTCTTGCCCAGATCGCGCATCACCGCCAAGGCGACGGTCGACTTGCCACAACCGGATTCGCCCACCAGCCCCATCGATTCCCCCGCCATCACCGTGCAGGAGAAATCCATCACGGCAGGAATCTCGCGCAGGCGGGTGAAGAAGCTGATCGAGAGGTTCTCGATTTCAAGGATGGGTTTGGACGGATCCCAAGATGAGTCAGACATGGCAGCCTCGCGTTTGCGGTGAGGTCGGAACCGGGGGCCAGCCCCCGGGCCCCCGGGATATTTGAACACAGAGGATGACCAGAGCGGTCAGTCCTTGAGGCTTTCTTCGCGCAACCCGTCGGCCAGAAGGTTCAGGCCCAAAACCAGGCTCATCAAGGCGAGGGCAGGGGTGATGGCGGGGTGCAAGTACAGTGACAGCAGTTTGCGGCCATCGTCGATTGTGGACCCCCAGTCGGGTGATTCAGGGGATACGCCCAGACCGAAGAAGCCCAGCGTGCCCAGAAGGATGGTGGTGTAGCCGATGCGCAGGCAGAAATCGACGATCAGCGGACCGCGCGCGTTGGGCAGGATTTCCCACAGCATGATGTACCAGGCGGATTCGCCGCGGGTCTGGCCTGCGGCGACATAATCGCGCGCCTTCAGGTCCATCACGATGCCGCGCACGATGCGGAACACGGTGGGCGAGTTCA
>CAZCFC010000315.1:0-3575 GCA_964497815.1 uncultured Cypionkella sp. | reverse complement strand
AAACTGGCCATGGAATAGGTGGCATCGGCCCCGTTGGTCTTGATGCTGTGGCGATAGCCTGCGGACTCGTTGATCAGGTCATAGCCATAAACAGCGCTCTGCACCGAAGGGTGCGCATCCATCCAGTTCAGCAGCCTTGTCCAGGCCCCCGCCATATCGCCATAATTGGCCTGCAGCGCCTTGTAGGCGGCATCATTGCCAAGCGCGGCCCAGGCCCCGCTGCCGATGCCGATGTTCTGCGCATCGCCCGAACCATAGGTTATGGTCAGGCCATAGCCCTGCGCGGCTGCCGCAGCCAGAAAGCGCTCGACCAGCGGGTTCAACGACCCGTCGGCGTTGAAAGAGTATTCGTTGAACAGGACGCGCAGGTTGTTCACCAGCGGCAGCCCGGCCTTGATCGAGGCAACAAAGCCTTCGGGATCGCCGTTCATGCCCACTGGAATCATCTGGACAGGATCTTGCCAGCCCTTCCCGGTGCCATCGGCAGAGGTCAGGGCGATGTTGATCATCTTGATGTCAGTGGTGTTTGACCCGATGGCCATCATTCGCAATCCCGCTGTGCGTCACATCCCTTGGTTGAACAAGGATAACAGGGCAAAAACAGGGCACTGCTGGGGCGCAATCGTGTGATTACAGTTCAGGTTGAGATAACTTTGGCTGCAAACATGACAGATGGGACGGTTGGGGAAACAATAAGGTCTGGCTGTTTCCCGCCGCCAGACGATGTCCCGCATCGGCGCGATCAGGGGCGCAATTCTCCGGCGCGGATCGGGAAGGGCAGGATGTTTTCGCGTGGCGGCAGCGGGCAGATGGCAAAATCGGTAAAGCCGCAAGGAGGGGTGAAAGCACGGTTGAAATCCAGCGTGATTTCGCCGTCGGTCGCATCTTCCCCGATCAAAAAGCGCGAGGCGGCATAGGTTTCGCGCAACGATGTGGTGTCGCGGAACACGAACATCGGCTTGCCGCCCTTCCAATGGGTCGCCAGCAGGGTGACGTTGTGACCGTCATGGCTGAACTGCGCGGTGTGGGTCAGCGCCACCGTAATGGCCGCCCCGCCCTTTTGGTCAACCGATTGCGGGATTGGCGTGGCCAGGGCATGCCATGTGGCGCGGATGATCCAAGCCGGATCGGTGGGGAAATAGGTCAGATTTGACCGCCGGGGCAGTGTCAGGTCGCGCACCCGCAGCGCAGGCTGACCGTCAACGCTATGGATTTCCAGCAAGAACGGCGGCACCCGCAGTTGCGGCGGCACATCCGGGCCGGGACGGAACGGGCGGCTGTCTTGCCCGGTTTGAAATTCATAGCCGTCCGGGGTGGGACGCAGCATGCCAAGATGCGCCGGACCGCGTGGCAGGTGCAACTGATTGTCCGGGGCCGCGCCCACGGTTTGCGGCCCGGGCGGGATCGGCAGGCGGGCAATCAGGTTAAGCCAACCGTCATCGGCCTGAAGGGCGGCAAGGCGGGCGGCGCGGTGCTGGGACAGCTCGATCATGGCGACCTTTGAACAATGAGGTGCCAAAGGATGGACCGGGCCGGGCCGGGTGGCAAGCCCCGGACCGTCCAGCTGACCCGGCCATTTTCAGTGTTTTTCACCCTGTGCCGCGCCGGGACCACAGCCGGCATTGATGTTCTGGCCCCATCCAACCGCCGCAGAAACCGCCCCGGCAAAACCAAAGGGGGAGCCATGGCAAAAAGTGCTGATCTCAGGCGGACTCAAAGCTGACGCGTTTGCGCAAGAACTGCGTGGCCTTGTTGGACACATTGGCCGCATCGCCAGTGGTGATGAATTTCGATTGTGTGCCGCTGCCCAGCATTTCGGGGCGGCGGGTCAGGTAATCTGCCAGGGATTCCGCAACCAGATTGGCTTGGGAATAGACTTTGACCCCCGGCCCCAGCGCCTCGGCAAAGGTCTTTTCCATCAGGGGATAATGGGTGCACCCCAGAATGGCGGCCTGCGGATGCGGCATCCGGCGCTTCAGCGCCTCGACATGGCTGCGCACAAGGGCTTCGGCCAAGATCTCATCGCCCTGCTCGATGGAATCGACCACACCGCCACAGGGCTGCGCCTCGACATCCACCCCGATGGCGCGGAAGGCCAGTTCGCGCTGAAACGCGCGGCTGGCAACGGTGGCGGGGGTGGCAAACAGGGCCACGTGTTTCACGGCCACTTCGCGGGGCGGCGAATTGTCGCCCCACTGACGTTCGGTCAGCGCCTCGATCAGCGGCACGAACACGCCCAGCACGCGCTTGCCGGGGGGAAGCCAGGTTTCCTGCATGCGCTTGAGGGCCGCGGCCGATGCGGTGTTGCAGGCCAGAATGACCAGATCGCAGCCCTCGGCCCAAAGGCGTTCGGTGGCGGCGGTCGTCAGGTTGAAAATGTCATCCGGGGTGCGCACGCCATAAGGTGCATGGGCGTTGTCGCCAAAGTAGACGAAGGGCACCTCCGGCAGGCGCTTTTGCAGCGCGTCCAGAACCGTCAAGCCACCGATGCCGCTGTCAAACACGCCCACTGCCATAACTGCCTCCATTCCGCGCGCAGGGTTGGCCCCGGCTTGGCGCGTTTTGTATCTTGCCTCGAACTTGTTGACTGTATCATAGGACGGATGCGCGCGCGGCGAAAGGGCGTTGGTGGCAAAGCGGATCGCTTGCCTGCCCGCCGACTGACGCGACAAAGCGCGGCAAAGGGGAAAATCAGGGGCATTTGCCCCGTTTACAGGACGAATTTTCTGCCTAGAACGGCAGGCATATGTTAGCATTTGATGAATGAGACAGGGACGACGATGGATTGGGATAAGCTGCGCATTTTTCACGCGGTTGCCGACAAAGGCAGCCTGACGCATGCGGGCGAAGTCCTTCATCTGTCGCAATCGGCCGTCAGCCGGCAAATCCGGGCGCTGGAAGAAAGCCTGTCCGTGACGCTGTTTCACCGCCATGCGCGCGGACTGATCCTGACCGAACAGGGCGAACTGCTGTTTGACGCCACGCAGCAGATGGTCAAACGACTGGATGCCACCGCCGCCCGGATCCGCGACAGCGAAGATGAGGTGTTCGGTGAATTGCGGGTGACGACAACCACCGGCTTTGGCACCCTGTGGCTGGCCCCCCGCCTGCCCGCGCTTTACAAGAAATACCCCAGCCTGAAGATTGACCTGATGCTGGAAGAGCGCGTGCTGGATCTGCCGATGCGCGAGGCCGATGTGGCCATCCGCATGAAAGAGCCGTCACAGGCCGATCTGATCCGCAAGCGGTTGATGAACATCAAGATGCGGCTTTATGCGACGCCCGAATATCTGGCCGAAGCGGGTACGCCCGCCACGATGGACGACTTTTCGCAGCATCGGTTGATCTGTCAGCACGCGGGCACCGCGCAGGTTTCGGCGGGGGCCATGCTGGTGGCCGAACTGATGAGCCATGACATCCCGTCTACCCTGACCGTGAACAACTATTTCGGCGTGTTGCAGGGCGTTCTGAACCACCTTGGCATCGGCGTCCTGCCCGACTACATCACCGAAGATTTTCCACATCTGGTGCGGGTTCTGCCCGAAACCGAAAGCAGCGAAGTGCCGGTGTTTCTG
>CAZCFC010000314.1:0-3583 GCA_964497815.1 uncultured Cypionkella sp. | reverse complement strand
CAGATACTGTAGGGCGGGGTTCACCCCGCCTTGCCTGACACCGGCGGGGTGAACCCTGCCCTACTCTCTTGGGACGGATCATGACCAAACCCACCGACAACCCCGCCGATCCGTTCAAGAAGGCCCTGGCCGAGGCCACCAAGACCATGGCCAACGATCCCGACATGACGGTGACCTATTCGGTCGATCCTGCGGGCATGAACAAGGAAGGCATCCGCCTGCCGCAGGTCAGCCGCCGGATGTCGCGGGATGAGGTGTTGCTGGCGCGCGGCACAGCCGATGCTTTCGCACTGCGCCGCAAGTTTCACTCCGAGCAGACCGCAGCCAGATACGCCCCCACTGGCCCCCTTGCGCGTGAGATTTACGACGCCATGGAGACCGCCCGCTGCGAGGCCGTGGGCGCCCGTGCCATGCCCGGCACGGCAGGCAACATCGACGCCAAGATCGCCTATGAGGCCGATCGCAAAGGCTATTCCAGCATCACCAAGCCCGAAGACGCGCCCCTGTCGGTGGCTGCGGGCTATCTGGTGCGCCATCTGGCGACCGGTCGGGACATGCCGAAAGGCGCGGCCAATGTGATGGAGTTGTGGCGCGGCTTCATCGAAAGCCAGGCCGGGGTCACGCTGGAGAACATCGACGACGTGCTGGCCGATCAGGCCGCCTTTGCCCGCCTTGCCCGCAAGGTGATTTCCGATCTGGGCTATGGCGACCAATTGGGCGACGACCCTGACCAGCCCGAAGAGGATGACGGCGGCGACGAGGCGCAAGAGGATCAGGACTCGCCCGACAGCGAAGGTTCGCAAGAGCAGGAGTCCGAGGATTCAGAGGCTTCGCCCGAGCAATCCCAAGAGGATCAGCAAGACCAGTCCCAAGCGCAAGTCACCATGGAAGACAGCGCCGACATGGAGCAGGGCGACGAGGCCGAACTGCCCGAAGGTGAGGCCCCGCTTGACCCGCCCCCCCCTGCACCCTATTCGGACGCCGATCCGAACTACACCGTCTACACCACGGATTTCGATGAAGAAATCAAGGCCGAAGACCTGGCCGAACCTGCCGAGCTGGAGCGACTGCGCGCCTATCTTGATCAGCAGCTGGAGCCGCTGAAGGGGGCGGTTTCACGCCTTGCCAACAAGTTGCAGCGCCGCCTGCAGGCGCAGCAGAACCGCTCGTGGCTGTTTGACCTTGAGGAAGGCACATTGGACGCGGGCCGTCTGGCGCGGGTTGTGGCGAACCCGACGACGCCGCTGTCGTTCAAGCAGGAAAAAGACACCGAATTCCGCGACACCTGCGTGACGCTGCTGATTGATAACTCCGGTTCCATGCGCGGCCGCCCGATTTCCATTGCGGCGATCTGCGCCGACGTGCTGGCGCGCACGCTGGAACGCTGTTCGGTGAAGGTGGAAATTCTGGGCTTTACCACCCGGGCGTGGAAAGGCGGGCAATCGCGCGAACGCTGGCTGGCACAGGGGCGGGTGCAGCAACCGGGACGCCTGAATGATCTGCGCCACATCATCTACAAATCCGCCGATGCGCCGTGGCGCCGGGTGCGCCCAAATCTGGGGCTGATGATGAAAGAGGGCTTGTTGAAGGAAAACATCGACGGCGAGGCTTTGGAATGGGCACATCGCCGCATGATGGCGCGGCCAGAGGCGCGACGCATCCTGATGGTGATTTCGGATGGCGCGCCGGTGGATGACAGCACATTGTCGGTCAACCCCGCGAACTTCCTGGAAAAACACCTGCGCGATGTGATCGCGATGGTCGAGCGGAAACGCGCGGTGGAACTGATCGCCATCGGTATCGGCCATGATGTCACCCGCTATTACCAGCGCGCCGTGACCATCACCGACGTTGAACAACTGGCCGGGGCGATGACCGAACAACTGGCCGGACTGTTCGAGGTGGACCCGAAGAAACGCGCCCGCGCGCTGGGTGCGCGCCGGACGGGGTAAGGGGGCGTTGCCCCCTCGGTGCAAGGCACCTCACCCCCAGGATATTTGAGCACAGAGGATGACCATGTTTCAAACCTTCGACACCCATGCCTCGCCGTCTCAAGGCCCGGCCCGTCTGGACGCGTTGCGTGTGGCAGTCGCCGCCGAGGGGTTGGCCGGTTTCATCATTCCGCGCTCGGACGTGCATCAGGGCGAGTATGTGGCGGCAAGGGATGAGCGGCTGCAATGGCTGACCGGGTTCACCGGATCGGCGGGGTTTTGCATCGTGTTGCCGCACGTCGCCGGGGTGTTCATCGACGGGCGCTATCGCACGCAGGTCAAGGCGCAGGTGGACCTTGCGCATTTCACGCCAGTGCCGTGGCCGGATGTGCTGCCCGGAGACTGGATCAGGGCCAACCTTGCCAGCGGTGTCATCGGCTTTGACCCCTGGCTGCACACCGCTGATGAAATCGCGAAGATCGAGGCGGCGCTGGCCGGTCATGACGTATCGTTGCGCGCCACACGAAACCTTGTTGATCTGATCTGGCCTGACCAACCCGATGCGCCCATGGGGCGCGCCTTTGCCCATCCCGATGCCTTGGCGGGCGAATCCAGTGCCGACAAGCGCGCGCGGCTGGCGGCAGAGTTGCGCCGCGCAGGGCAGACGGCAGCGGTGATCACCCTGCCAGACAGCCTGTGCTGGCTTTTGAACATCCGCGGGGCCGATGTGCCGCGCAATCCCATATTGCACGGTTTTGCCATCTTGCACGACGACGCCCGCGTGTCGCTGTTTGCAGATGCCGCAAAATTCGATGACGCCACGCGGGCGCACATGGGCGCGCAAGTGACCAAACGCCCCGTTGCGGCCTTTGTCCCGGCCCTGCACACCCTGCAAGGCCCGGTACGGGTGGACCGCACGACGGCACCGCTGGCCGTATCGGCCGAGCTGCACGAGGCCGAAATCGAGGTCGTATGGGGCGACGACCCTTGCCGCCTGCCCAAGGCCAGGAAAACCGCCGCCGAGATTGAAGGCATGCGTCAAGCCCATCTGCGGGACGGGGCGGCCATGGTGGAATTCCTGTGCTGGCTGGACGCGCAGACCCCCAAGGGCGGGATGACCGAAATTGACGTGGTCCGCGCGCTGGAAGGTTTTCGACGCGCCACCAACGCGCTGCATGACATCAGCTTTGACACCATCTGCGGCGCAGGCCCGCACGGTGCCATCATGCATTACCGCGTGACCGAAGAAACAAACCGCCCGATTGGCCGCAACGAGTTGTTGCTGGTGGACAGTGGTGCCCAATATCTGGATGGCACCACAGACATTACCCGCACCATCGCGGTGGGCGATCCGGGGGATGAGGCGCGGCTGGCCTATACCCGCGTGCTGCAAGGCACCATCGCGATTTCCCGCGTGCGTTGGCCTGTCGGGCTGGCGGGGCGCGATCTGGACCCGCTGGCGCGCTATGCCTTGTGGTTGGCGGGGCAGGACTTCAACCATGGCACCGGGCATGGCGTGGGGGCGTTCCTGTCGGTGCATGAGGGTCCGCAGCGACTGTCGCGCGTCTCTGAAGTGCCACTGGAAGCGGGGATGATCCTGTCGAACGAGCCGGGATATTACCGCGAGGGTGCCTTCGGGGTGCGGCTGGAAA
>CAZCFC010000313.1:0-3585 GCA_964497815.1 uncultured Cypionkella sp. | reverse complement strand
AAGGTTACTGGGAGGCCGAACTGGTGGCCCGGCCTCTGGATGAAAACGGCGTTCTGGTGCTGGATTTCCGGGTGTTTCCGCCCACCGGGGCCGCTGGCATCGTCAACCAGCAATCGCGGGAGATCACGGTGGCCTACAACCTGTCAGACATCAAACTGCAGGGGATTTCCGAGATCGTGGTGCAGGGCGGCGGGAACGCGCGGTCCAGCCGCCGCTGACTGCATCGGGCGACGGACGGGGGTTTCACACCCCCGCACCCCCGTGGGATACTTGATCACAGAGGATGCAAAACTGTGTCCCAAAGGATACGTGAGGCCTAAAGCCGCACAACCCTGACTTCGTTGCCCTTTGCCGACAACGCAATCTCGCCGCGACACAGCCGCAGCGCATCCTCACCAAAGGCTTCCGCGCGCCAGCCTTTCAGCGTCTCCAGGTCGCGCTCTCCTGCAGCGATGGCGTCAAGATCGGCCGCCGAGGCGATCAGACGTGGCGCAACCCCCAAAGATTCTGACTTCGCCTTCAGCAACACCCGCAGCAAATCGGCCAGCGCCGGATTGACCTGCAACTGCTCACGGCTGACATCGGCCTTGGGCAGGTCGTCCTGCTTCGTCTCCATACCCGCCTTGATCGCCGCCAGAATGCCCTCGGCAATCTCTTGCTTGCGCCCCTCGCGCATCAACAAGCGCGACCGCCCCAATTCCTCCATCGAGGTGGGTCGCGTTGAGGCCAGCTCCAGCAGCGCGTCATCCTTCATCACCCGGCTGCGTGGTACGTTGTTGCCTTGGGCATATTCCTCACGGAACCGCGCCAATTCCTTGACCACGCCCAGAAACCGCCCGGAGGTGGTACGGGTCTTCACCCGCAGCCAGGCATCGTCAGGATGCACGGTGTAGGTGGCAGGGTCGGTCATCACCGACAGCTCTTCCTCAACCCAGGCCGTGCGCCCGTTCTTGGCCAACTGGGCGGCAAGCCACTCATAGATCACCCGCAGGTGAGTGACATCCGCCAACGCATAATCGCTTTGGGCCGTGGACAAGGGCCTGCGCGACCAGTCGGTAAAGCGCGAAGTCTTGTCAAGATTCTCCTTGGCAATCTTCTTGACCAACGTCTCATAACCCACCTGCTCGCCAAAGCCGCAGACCATCGCAGCGATCTGGGTGTCAAACAACGGTTTCGGGAAAACATTGCCTTCGACGAAAAAGATCTCCAGATCCTGCCGGGCCGCGTGAAACACCTTCACGGTCGCCTCATGCCGGAACAGGTCGTACAGCGGCTCCATCGACATCGTCTCACCCAGGATCGGATCGACCAGCACTGCGTCGCCATCACGCCCGGGCAACGCCATCTGGATCAGACACAGCTTTGACCAATAGGTCCGCTCACGCAGAAACTCAGTATCGATGGTCACATAAGGCTGCAGTTTCGCCGCATCACAAAAGGCGGCAAGGTCTTCGGTCGTGGTAATCGTGCGCATGTGGCGTCTTTCAAGAGATGGCCGCGGGGGCATCCCGCGCGCCCGCTATAGGCAGCAATTGTGGCCAAGGAAAGCCCCAGAGGAGTTGCTGTTTTCCAAATACTCCCGCCGGAGGCCCCCACAGCACAGCACGTGCGCCCGAAACGGCATGTTCTGGCCGCCGCAACCGCGACCAAAGCCGTTGCGGGGGGCTCGATGCCCCCCACGACGGCCCCTTTTCGCCCCACCGGAAACCCCGGCAACTGCCTGGCAGTCGCGGCCTTTGCCATGAAACAAGCCCGATTGGGGTGTTTGGCCAGGACAACATTCCCCGGCACTCTGCCGCTTTGAAATCCCGCACTTTCCGGCGAAGGTCAGGCTTCAGGCTTCTTACGACGCCATCGCCGCATCAGGCAGGCATGCGCGCAGGGTGCACGAAAAGATCGCGGAAACGCGGCTCTGTTGCGTCAAAACCGATGTCAAACACAAATTTTCCATGCCCCCCCATGCCCCCCGGAAAGGCCGCCCTGGAAATACATTGGGGTGCCGCAAGGATCACCGCCTTGACCAACCACAAGGCCGAAAAGGCCAGCCAGCGCGGTAAAGCAACGGCAAAGCAGGAATTTGCCGCGGGTCAGCCAAGAATGTTTCAAGCCAAGATGGCAAACACAACCCACAACGGCGCATTTCAAGCCGCCCTGCGCCGTTTCCTCTCATCCCCAGCCCGCTGCCGGCAGAGACAGTGACCGCCCCCGCGCTACAAGACCACCACAGTCCGATCTCCCGCAGCATAGCGCCGCAACACCGCCGGGTACAGCCGATGCTCTTGCACCAGCACCCGCGCGGCAAGGTCGGACTCGGTATCGCCCGGCAAAACCGGAACCCGCGCCTGACCAAGGATCGGGCCGTCATCCAGAACAGCCGTGACCTCATGCACGGTGCAGCCCGCCTCGGTATCACCAGCCGCAATGGCCCGCGCATGGGTGTGCAAGCCCGGATATTTGGGCAGCAACGACGGATGGATGTTCAGCATCCGCCCTTCAAACCGGGCCACGAAATCCGGTGTCAGCACCCGCATGAACCCGGCCAGACACAGAATATCCGGTTCAGCCGCCAAAATCGGCTGCAACAGCGCCGCTTCAAACGCAGCCCTATCCTTGCCGAACAGCCGATGATCCACCGCAGCAACCGCAGCACCCATCTTTGCCGCGCGCGCCAAGCCTGCCGCCGCTGGATCATTCGACGCCACCAGAACCGCGCGGGCCGGATGATCCCCGACCATATCGCGCAGCAATGCCAGCATGTTAGAGCCACCCCCCGAAATAAGGATGGCAACGCGCTTCACAGCAGACGGCCCTTGTAGATCACGCCCTCACCCGGAACCACGCGCCCCAAAGCCACCACCGTTTCGCCCTCGGCCCGCAGCAATTCGGTCAAAGCCTCGGCCCGGTCCGCCGCCACCACGGCAATCATCCCGATGCCGCAGTTGAAGGTTTTCAACAGCTCGGGCTGGCTCATGTTGGCCGTGGTCGCCAGCCAGCGGAACACACCCGGCAGGTCCCAAGCCGACAGATCAATCTCGCAGGCCAGACCCTCGGGGATCACGCGCGGCGGATTCTCGGTCAGCCCGCCCCCGGTGATATGGGCCAGCGCGTGCACCCCGCCCGCCCGTACCGCCGCCAGCGCCTGCTTTACATACAACCGCGTCGGGGCCAGCAATGCCCCCCCCAGCGTGCCCTCCGAGAACGGCGAAGCCGCATCCCAGCCAAGGCCGGACAATTCTACAACCTTGCGCACAAAGGAATAGCCGTTCGAATGCACCCCGTTTGACGCCAGCCCCAGCAGCACATCACCTTCCACCACGCCCGCAGGCAGGTCGGCCCCGCGCTCCATCGCGCCAACGGCAAACCCGGCCAGATCGAAGTCGCCTTTGTGATACATGCCGGGCATCTCGGCGGTCTCGCCCCCGATCAGTGCACAGCCACTGGCCTCACATCCCGCCGCAATACCGTTGATGATGCGGGTGGCCTCATCGACATCCAACTTGCCAGTGGCGAAATAGTCCAGGAAAAACAATGGCTCTGCGCCTTGGCAGACCAGATCGTTGACGCACATCGCCACCAGATCGACGC
>CAZCFC010000312.1:0-3599 GCA_964497815.1 uncultured Cypionkella sp. | reverse complement strand
GAGTTCGACTTCACCGGCACACCGATCAACGAGGGGCTGGTTCGGGAACTGGCCAATGGCAGCTTCGTCGCCGACCAGCGCAACGTGGTCCTCATCGGTGGCACCGGAACCGGCAAGACCCACCTCGCCATTGGCATTGCCCGTGCGCTCATCCGCAACGGCACCCGCGGCCGCTTCTACAATGTCGTCGATCTGGTGAACCGGCTGGAGACCGAGACACGTGGCGGCAAGCAGGGGCGGCTGGCCGATTACATGACCCGCCTCGACTTCGTCATCCTCGACGAGCTCGGCTCACCGCCTCGACATAGGCGGTGTCTTCGTCCATCGCGCCGCCTGCCCGGATAGCGCGAGCCATGTCCTTGAAGTTGTCACCCCGGTCTGATGTGTTGGCGGTGTGCAGCGTCTGCTTGTCGGACCCAGAACAGGCCGAGGTGCCGCCCCATGCGCTTTGGCTGATCACCACCACATCGGTGCCGCGCCGCTTCAATTCGACCGCTGTGCGCAGACCTGCGGCACCGCTGCCCACGATCACCGTGCCGCAGGCAAGAACCGGCACGCGGTGGCCGCGCACGCTGATCCGCCTGCGCCAGCGCCAGTCCCGGGGCTTCGCTCTATTCCTGAGAATAGGATCGCAGCATCAAACCGTGGCATCAAACAGCCTTCTTGAGCGGCGCAATATGGATCCGCGCTGGGCAAAGCTGTTCGTCAGCGACCCGCAGCGCCTGAGGGCCTTGCTTTGTGCGGGCCAATTCACGGTCTTGCAGGGGGGCGGGCGGCATATGCCGCCAGCGATCCCTCTGGTTTCATGGCATGAATCCCTTGACGGCTTTGTCCAACACAGCCGGCTTTCAGGCAAACGCCGCCTGAAGCGCCACGTCTACCATCGCGCCAAAGCTGGTTTCGCGTTGGTCGGCGGGCAGGGCTTCATGGGTCAGGATGTGGTCGGAAATCGTCAGCACCGCCAGCGCGCGCCGGCCGTGGCGGGCGGCAAGAGTGTAAAGCTCGGCCGCCTCCATTTCCACGCACAGGGTGCCGTGGCGTTGCAGTTGGTCAGACAGATCCTGACGTTCGTCATAGAACGTGTCCGACGAATAGATCCCGCCGACATGCACCGGTACGCCAATTTTCTGCGCAGCGCTGTGGGCGGCGGACAGCAGTCCGAAATCGGCACATGGGGCAAAGTTCAACTCGCGGAATATGCTGCGCGACGGGCTGCCGCAGGTGCTGGCGGTTTGCGCCAGCACCACGTCGCGCAGCTTGACATGGGGCTGCAAGGCACCGGCGCTTCCGATGCGGATCAGGGTCTGCGCGCCATAATCCTTCATCAATTCGTTGGCATAGATTGACAGCGACGGCATGCCCATGCCCGAACCGTGGATGGTCACGCGCTTGCCGCGCCACGTGCCGGTATAGCCCAGCATGCCACGGACCTCGTTCACCAGTACCGGGTTTTCAAGGAAGTTCCGGGCTGCCCAGCGGGCGCGGTAGGGATCGCCCGGCAGAAGCACCGTTTCGGCAATCTCGCCCACTTTGGCCCCGATGTGAAATGTCATAGCGCTCTCCCCTTTTGGGGAAAGGCTATGACAACGGGGGCGGTGCGAAAGCCCTCAGGCTGCTTGCTCGAAAGCTGTCTTGTTCAGGCAGAAATCGGCATCGGCAGGGCGCGACGCCTCGCCGCGGTCCAGCACACGGCGGCAGGCACCCCGGTCTTTGCAGTGGCCGCAAGTGTACAGCAGGTCGATATAGGCCTCGTGATCCGCCTTGATCTGATCGGCGGTCAGGCCAAATATCTGCGCCATGGCGGCAACGCGGTCGGGGACGTCGTGCGGCATGCGCACAAACGACTCGACCTGGTCGCGGGTCATGCCAAGATCATCCAGATCGCGGTCGGACAAAGAGGCGACCTCTTTCAGATCGCGCCAACGGTGGACAAGGGATTTGATACGGTCGAACATGGTTGCCTCCAAGGGGTTGCCTTGGGGCAGATTGCGCAAATGGCGCGGCAAGACTTTGATCTGGCGCAAGTGGGCGGTGCGCTTGACGAAACCTCGTCAGGCAGCACGGTCAGATTTGTCCACCAGTTCCACGATGTCCAGCATGATGCGGTTCAACTCGAAATCCTTGGGCGTGTAGACAGCGGCGACGCCCATGGCGCGCAGGGTGGCGGCGTCGTCTTCGGGGATGATGCCCCCAACGACCAAAGGCGTGTCCGACAGGCCTGCCGCGCGCATCCGTTGCAGGGTTTCCGTGATCAGCGGGATATGGCTGCCCGACAGGATCGACAATCCGATCACATGGGCCTGCTGTTCCACCGCAGCGGCGACGATTTCGGCCGGGGTCAGGCGGATGCCTTCGTAATGGATGTCCATGCCGCAATCGCGGGCGCGGGCGGCGATCTGCTCGGCCCCATTGGAATGGCCATCAAGCCCCGGCTTGCCCATAAGAAACTTCAAGGGCCTGCCCAGTTTTGCGGACAGCACCTGCACCGCCTCGCGGATCGGTTCCAGCCCTTCGGTGCGGTTCGACGGATTGCGGGAAACCCCCGTGGGCGCGCGGTATTCGCCAAAAGCCGCGCGCACCATCTGGCCCCATTCGCCGGTGGTGACGCCCGCCTTCGCGCAGGCAATTGATGCGGCCATGATGTTGGTGCCGTCCTGCGCGTGCCTGCGCAGCGTGACGAGCGCGGCCTCAACGGCCGCGGCGTCACGGGCTGTTCGCCACAGGCCCAGCCGTTCGATCTGGTCGCGCTCGGCATCGGCATCGGCCACCATGATCGACCCGTCACCGGCGGTCAGCGGCGACGGCGCGGCGTCGGTCCAGCGGTTGACGCCGACCACGGTGGTTTCCTTCGACTCAATCTTGGCGATGCGTTTGGCGTTCGAGTCGACCAGACGGCCTTTCATATAGTCGATGGCGGCAACCGCCCCGCCCATGGCGTCGATCTGCGCCAGTTCCGCCCGCGCGCCGTCCTTCAGCGCGGCCACCTTGCGGTCTATCGCGGGGTTGCCGTCGAAAAGGTCATCATATTCCAGCAGGTCGGTTTCATAGGCCAATATCTGTTGCATCCGCAGGGACCATTGCTGATCCCAGGGGCGCGGCAGGCCCAAAGCCTCGTTCCATGCCGGAAGCTGAACCGCACGGGCACGGGCCTTTTTCGACAGCGTCACCGCCAGCATTTCGATCAGAATGCGGTAGACGTTGTTTTCAGGTTGCTGTTCGGTCAGGCCCAGCGAGTTGACCTGCACACCATAGCGAAAGCGGCGGTATTTGGCATCGGTGATGCCATAGCGGTGTTCGCAAATCTCGTCCCACAGATCGACAAAGGCGCGCATCTTGCACAGTTCGGTCACAAAGCGGATGCCGGCGTTTACAAAAAACGATATTCTGCCGACCATATTGGGGAAATCTGCGGCGGAAACTTTACCTTTCAGATCATCCAGTACGGCGCAGGCGGTGGCCAGCGCAAAGGCAAGCTCTTGTTCCGGCGTCGCCCCTGCCTCTTGCAGATGGTAGCTGCAGACGTTCATCGGGTTCCATTTGGGCAGGTGCTTTTGCGTGTAGGCCGCCACGTCGGTGATCATCCGCAGGCTGGCTTTGGG
>CAZCFC010000311.1:0-3605 GCA_964497815.1 uncultured Cypionkella sp. | reverse complement strand
GCACCGCGCGCCAGATCATCGCCAACCCAGTGTCAGAGTACGTGGCCGATTTCGTTGCCCACATGAACCCGCTGGGTGTTCTGACCGCGCGCGATGTGATGCAACCGGGCCGTTGTGAGGGCGGTTCGGTGGACTGCGATCTGGCGATCAAGGCGGTGATGGCAAGGTTGTCTGACACCGAAACGGCGCTGAATGTCACAGAAAACGGCACGCCCATCGGGGTGATCCGCGCAGCCGGGCTGATGGCGAAACTGATCAATCCGCACAGCTGATCTCCGCATCGCCCTGCAAGGACGACCGCGCAGAAACCTGACAGGGGGCCAAAAAGCAGAGGGCAGATAGGTCGGGTCCAAACTGCACCAGACGGCCATACTTTGTACAATTTGTCTAAAATTTGGCTTCACATTGGCGAAAATATCCCACGGGGGGACGTATTGGCCGCTTGGCCAATGCGTTGGGGGCGTGAAGCCCCCCGTCTTCAGGGCCGCAGGTACAACAGGGTATTGCCGCGCCCGACGTAAGACAGTTCCATCCGGTCCGGCGTGATGTCCAACACCGCAAAACAGGGCAGATCCATCGGGTCGCCGCCCATCTCCTGCTTGTACATCACCGTCCCGATCGGCTCGCCTCCGGGGCAGGCATCTGCAAAGCTGACCACCGATGTGATCAACGTCTCACCACCATAGATCTCGGTTTCCTCAGACCCCACCACCGACAGCATCGACTGCGGATCCTCTGCCGACACCCAATCCCCCTGCATCGCATCGCGCAACGCGGCATAGGCATCGGGCGTGCCGGGCTCCAGCTTTGAGATCATCGCATCAACCGTGATGTCGCCCATGCTGACCATATCGCCCGACACGAACACCGGCGCATTCACCGGCAAGGCCGCCATTGCCGTGATCGCCGCCTCATTGCCGCCAGCCCCGCGCGTGACAGCCCAGCGCACGCCTTCGGCATAGAACATGCAGCCGTCCAGTTCCGGCTCGGCGCAGCCTTGCATCACACCCTGCACCGCAAAGGGCTCACCATGACTGCCGGGGGCAAAGCTGGCCACAGACGCGTCCTGCGCACTGGCGGCGCCAGCGACCATAAAAAAGCATGCAATCAAATAGTTACGCATTTTCGACTTTCTGTTGCCGGTTCAGTCAATGGCGCGGGGCCCTTCCACAAACCTGTGGCCCCCTATGTCTACTCGGCCGCCTTCTTCGCCGGGGCCGTCTTGGCAGGTGCCTTTTTCACAGCCGGCTTTTTCACGGCCGGCTTTTTGGCGGCAGCAGGCTTGGCGGCATCGGGCTTGGCGGCAGCCGCTTTTGGCGCTGCCTTTCTGGCCGGGGCCTTCTTGCCACCCTTGCCGGGTTTGCCAGCCTTTTCCGCGATCAGCGCAAGCGCCTCTTCCAGCGTCACCGCCTCGGGCGTGATCTCTTTCGGCAGGGTCGCGTTGACCTTGGCCCATTTGATATATGGTCCGTATTTGCCCGGCATCACCTGAATGGGGCCGCCATCCGGGTGTTCCCCCAGATCGCGCAGCGGTTCGGCCACGGGGCCACCCCGCCGCCCGGCGGCCTTTTGCGCCAGCACTTCCACCGCCCGGTTCATGCCGATGGTGAAGACTTCCTCGACATCGGGAATATTGGCGTAAACCGCCCCATGCTTGACATAAGGGCCAAAGCGGCCAATCGCGGCTTCGATCATCACGCCGTCTTCGGGGTGGGGCCCGATCTGGCGCGGCAGCGACAGCAGTTCAATCGCCCGTTCCAGCGTCAGGCTGCTGGATTCCCAACCCTTAGGCAAGCTGCCACGTGGCGGTTTCGGATTCTCGGCCGTCGCCTCGCCCTTCTGCACATAGGGGCCAAAGCGCCCCGCCCGCAGGCTGATTTCGACGCCATCGGCATCGACGCCCAGCACGCGCCCATCAACCGACCCGCCCTCTTCGCCGGAAATCGGACGGGTATAACGGCACTCGGGATAGTTGCCGCAGCCAATGAATGCCCCCCCCGAGCGTGAGGTCTTCAGATGCAGCCGCCCGGTGCCGCACGCCGTGCAGACCCGGGGATCAGAGCCATCGGCCCGCAGCGGGTACAGATGCGGCGACAGAAAATCATCAATCTTGTCAAGTACTTCACCAATACGCAGATCGGCCGTTTCGGCAATCGCCGCCGAAAAGTCGCGCCAGAATCGCGCCAGAACTTCCTTGTAGTCCCGTTCACCGTTCGACACGTCATCCAGCTGCGATTCCAGATCGGCGGTGAAATCATACTCGACATAGCGGCGGAAAAAGTTGGTCAGAAAGGCCGTGACCAGCCGTCCCTTGTCCTCGGGGAACAGGCGGTTCTTGTCTTTGCGCACATATTCGCGGTCAACAATCGTGGTCAGAACAGAGGCATAAGTTGACGGTCGACCGATGCCCAGCTCTTCCATGCGCTTGACCAAAGTCGCCTCGGTATAACGCGGCGGGGCTTGGGTGAAATGCTGCTCGGGCAGGACCTTGCGCTTTTCGACGGCTTCTTTCGCCATGATCTGCGGCAGACGGCCTTCGTCTTCGTCCTCGTCGTCACGGCCTTCTTCGTAAACCTTCAGAAAGCCATCGAACAGCACCACTTGCCCGGTTGCGCGCAGGCCAACCTGCCCGTCGGCAGACCCGACATCCACCGTTGTCCGTTCCAGCCGCGCGGCAGCCATCTGGCTGGCAATCGTGCGTTTCCAGATCAGTTCATACAGCTTGCGCTGATCGGATTCGGTCAGGCGCAGATCATCGGGGGCCGCCGACATATCGGTCGGCCGGATACATTCATGCGCTTCCTGCGCGTTCTTGGCCTTGTTCTTGTAGATGCGCGGCGTGTCGGGCACATAGGCCGGACCAAAGCGGCGGGCAATATCGGCGCGCGCCTCGGCCACGGCCTCGGGGGCCATGTCGATGCCATCGGTCCGCATGTAGGTAATGTGGCCCGCCTCATACAGCCGCTGCGCCGCCGACATGCACACCTTGGCCCCCATGCCAAACTTGCGGCTGGCCTCTTGCTGCAGGGTCGAGGTCATGAAGGGGGCAGAGGGGTTGCGCGCCGCAGGCCTTGCCTCAACCGAAGTGACGGTCAATGTTCGTGAAGTGACAGCCTGCACCGCAATTTCCGCAGCCGCAGCGGTGGGAATGTCGAATTTGTCCAGCTTCTTTCCGCCCAGCACGGTCAGACGCGCTGCAAATTCTTGCCCGCGCGGAGTGACCAGAGTGGCCTCGACCGACCAGAATTCGCGGGCGCGAAAGGCTTCAATCTCCATCTCACGCTCGACGATCAGGCGCAGGCAGACCGACTGCACCCGCCCGGCCGACCGTGACCCGGGCAGCTTGCGCCACAACACGGGCGACAGGGTAAAGCCCACCAGATAATCCAACGCGCGACGTGCCAGATAGGCATCCACCAAGGGCTGATCGACCTGACGCGGGTTCTTCATCGCTTCGGTCACGGCGGCCTTGGTGATGGCGTTGAAGGTGACGCGGCTGACCTTCTTGCCCTTTTTCAGGCTGCTGGCCAGCGCCTGCTGCAGATGCCAGGAAATCGCCTCGCCCTCGCGGTCGGGGTCGGTTGCAAGGATCAGCTCGTCATCGG
>CAZCFC010000310.1:0-3624 GCA_964497815.1 uncultured Cypionkella sp. | reverse complement strand
GCATTCCTTACGCGCGAATACGCTCGTTCTTGGCATCCCACAGCGGCGCATCGGCCTGCACCACCGCCGGATAGCGGGTGCCGAAAATCTCGACCTCTACCGCCTGCCCCGGTTGGTTCAGATCGGCCCGCAGCATCCCAAGGCCGATGCAGGCCCCGACGCGGTGGCCGTAATAGCCGCTCGTCACCTCGCCCACCACCTGATCGCCCGACCAGATCGTCGCCATATAGGGCGGGTCCTGTTCACCTGCGTCGATCACCAAGGTACAGAACCGCTTGGCAACGCCTGCCTGCTTTTCAGCCGCCAGCGCCGCCTTGCCGCGGAACTCGGGCTTGGTCCAATCGACAAACCGCTCCAGCCCGCCCTGCAACACGGTGTAATCCGTGGAAAGATCGCCCTTCCACGCGCGATAGCCCTTTTCCACCCGCAAGGAGTTCAGCGCGAACATCCCGAACGGGCGCAAACCCAAAGGCCGCCCCGCCGCCATCACCGCATCCCAGACCGCACCCGTGTCGGCCATGCGTGAATGGATTTCCCAACCCAGCTCTCCGGCGAAGGACACCCGCATCAGGAACACTTCGGCCCCGCCAACATGGGCGGTCTGAAAGGTCAGCCAGCCCTTGGCCAGATCGGCATCCGACACAACCGCCAGAATGTCGCGCGATTTGGGTCCGGTCAGGATTTGAGTGGACCATTCCGCACTGTGGTCGGTCAGGACCAGCCCCGCATCCAGATGGTTCAGCAGCCAGTCACGGTCATGCACCTGCGCTGTGGCGGCAGTGATCAGCAACAGCTCATCCTCCCCCAGTCGCGCCACGGACATTTCGGTGACGATCCGGCCCTTGTCATCGGCAAAATACGCAAGCCCCAACCGCCCGACGCCCGGCACCTTGCCGGTGATCTGGCGCGCCAGCCACGCGGCCGCCCCCGCGCCCTTGATCACAAAACGCGAGAACCCCGGCAGGTCCAACATCCCCGCGGCATCACGCACCGCCAGACATTCCTCGCGCACAGCCCCGAACCAGGCCCCTTCGCGCGCCCAGGTCTGCAAGCCCGCCTCTGATGTGTCATCACCGGGGCGCGCGTACCACAAGGCCCGCTCCCAGCCGTTATAGGCGCCATATTGCGCACCAAGCGCCTTGGTGCGGTCATGCACGGCGGACAGTTTCTTGTCGCGCCCTTCGGGCCAGGTGTGGTGCGGAAAGTGGATGGCGTATTCGTGGCCGTAAACCTCCATCCCCTTTTTCACGCAATAGTCCTGATCCTCGAACCCGGTGAAACGGCGCGGGTCGCAGGACCACATGTCCCATTCCGTGGCCCCTTCGGTGATCCACTCGGCCAAGACCTTGCCCGCGCCCCCGGCCTGACAGATGCCAAAGGTGAACACGCAGGCCTCGAACGCATTCGGCACGCCCGGCATCGGACCGATCAGCGGGTTGCCGTCGGGCGTGTAGGGGATCGGGCCGTTGATCACCTTGGACAGGCCCGCCTTTGCCAGCAACGGCACCCGCTCCATCGCGTCATTGATGTGCCATTCCAGCCGCTCCAGATCGTCGGGGAACAGCTGAAAGCTGAAATCGTCCGGGAAGGGATCGTCAGGCGTTGCCCAATGCGCGCGGCAATTGCCCTCATAGGGGCCAAGGTTGAAGCCGTGCTTTTCCTGCCGCAGATAGTAGCTGCTGTCGACATCGCGCAGAAGCGGCAACTTGTGGCCGCTGTCGGCTGTCCATTGTTCCAGCTCGGGGATGGTGTCGAACAGCATGTACTGATGGCTCATCACCATCATCGGCACCTCGCGGCCAAACCACTTGCCCACCTCGCGCGCATAATAGCCCGCCGCGTTGACCACGATGTCACAGCTGATGTCGCCCTTGTGGGTCTGCACGATCCACTTGTCACCGTCACGCCGAACACCTGTCGCGGGGCAAAAGCGTTCGATCCGCGCGCCCATGGCCCGGGCACCCTTGGCCAGCGCCTGTGTCAGTTGCGCCGGGTCAATGTCACCATCGTAGGGATCATACAACGCACCCACCAGATCGTGGGTTTCCAGAAACGGATAAACCGACTTTATCTCATCGGGGGTCAGGATCTTCAGATCCATGCCCTGATAACGGCCCATGCCGACAACCCGTTGAAATTCCTGCAGACGTTCCTTGGTATGCGCCAGCCGGACCGATCCCGTGACATGGTAGTTCATCGGGTAATCCACGGCCTCGCCCAGACCGCGATAAAGTTCCGCCGAATAGCGCTGCATGTTCATGATCGACCAGCTGGACGAAAACGTCGGCACATTGCCCGCGGCGTGCCAGGTGGACCCCGCCGTCAACTCGTTCTTCTCCAGCAGGACGCAATCGGTCCAGCCCGCCTTGCACAGATGGTAAAGGCTGGAGGCACCAACAGCACCGCCACCAATGATGACAACGCGTGCGTGGGTCGGGAAATCAGACATGCTTGGCTCCGGTGTTTGCCCGCCCTTTATCAGGCGGCGTCAAAAGGGTTTCAATTGCGCCGGGGGCTTGCTATTGATCGGGTAAAACGATCAGTCACCGTGATGGCAGAGCAGGCAGCATGCAAATAGAACTTCTCGACACCTTTCTGGACCTTGTCGAAACCCGAAGCTTTCACCGCACCGCCGAACGGCTGTCGGTGACACAATCGACCGTTTCGGCCCGCGTGCAGGCGCTTGAGACAGCCGTGGGCGCGCGGCTGTTTTCGCGGTCCCGCGCCGGGACGGATCTGACCACCGAGGGCCTGCGCTTTGAAACCCACGCCCGGCTGCTGCGCCGCGACTGGAATGAGGCGCGGCGCGCGGTGGCCCCGTCGGGCGATGCCGCAGTCACCATGCGGCTGGGCATCCAGAATGATCTGGCCGATGCCTATATCGGTGATCTGATCGCCGATTTCCGCCGGATTTTCCCGCAAATGGCCTTTTACATCGAGCCGGATTATTCGGCGCAGATGTGTCAGGATCTGGTGTCGGGCGCGCAGGATTTCGCGGTGATGTTCAGCCCGAAACCGCACCCCGATCTGCATTTCGTCACGCTGGGCGACCTGCCGTACCGGCTGATCAGCTCGGACGCCACCACACGGGCCGAAATCAGGCCGGGAACCTATATCTCGGGCCATTTCTCACCGGCGTTCGAGCAGGCCCACCGCACCGCCCTGCCTGAACTGATCGGTGCCCCCCTGTCGGTGGGCCAAAGCTCGACCATTTCCTCGCTGTTGCTGGCGATGGGGGGCACCGGGTTCGTGATGGCCGAAAAGGCTGCCGAGATGGTTGCCACAGGGCGCTTTGGCTATATCGCGGATGTGGCGGCGCTGGATCAGCCGGTGTTTGCGGTCATGCACCTGCGCCACCGCGTGTCCAAGGCCCATCGGAAATTGACGCGGGTCTTGTACCGCCGCTTTGCCCGCGCCGACACCGCAAGGGCCTGACCAGAACCGGCGCGCGGCTATGGCCCCATCGAGGGGCCGCAGCCACGGCTGGCGCGTCCGGGCGACCAACGGCGGCATTGTCGGGATGCCGCAGCCTAGGGCGGGCCGGAGTTTGCGCATTCCAGCCCGGATTTTTGCGGACAGGGACAAGCCCTAGACCATCGTCTGCACCCGGTAGCCAAGGGCATG
>CAZCFC010000309.1:0-3626 GCA_964497815.1 uncultured Cypionkella sp. | reverse complement strand
AAACCGCTTCGGACGGCAGAAACATCAACGCGCCGTCGGCAGTTTCGCCGTCCAGAATGTATTTCTCGGAAATCGCCTTGATATGCACCCGCACTGCCGCACGCAGTTGGGCCTGCGCCTCGGTCACTGCGCGCGGCGTGTCGGCGCGGCGCAGGGCCTCGTAGGCCTCAAGCGGGAATTTGGCGTCGATCACGATGGGGCCGGGCGGGTTTGGCAGGTGGATCAGACAATCGGCGCGCTTGCCGTTGCTTAGGGTCGCCTGCATCGTATACGCATCAGCCGGCAAAGCCTTTTGCACGATGTCGTTCAGCTGAATTTCACCGAACGCCCCGCGCGCCTGCTTGTTTGCCAGAATATCCTGCAAGTTCAGAACATTGCCTGACAGCTTTTCGATGTTCGCCTGCGCCTTGTCGATGGTTTCCAGCCGTTGCTGCAACTCACCCAGACTGCGCGCGGTGCGGGTCGAGGTGCCGTGCAGGCTTTCGCCCATCTGGCGGCTGACTTCGGCCAGACGTTGTTCCATCAGTTGCAGCATGGCGGTCTGGCTGACGGCCTGATTTTCGGAAACATGATGCAGCCCCCCGGCAAGACGCTCCTGCCCCTCGCCCAGCGCCTGCACCCGCTGCCCCAACCAACCCATTTCGCGCATCAGGGGCGCGGTCATGCTGGCCGAACGGCCCGCTGCGCGCAGGATCAGGATCAACAGGCCCGCAAACGCCACGGCCGCCCCGGCAATCAGCAAGATCTCGGGGGCATTCCATGGATAGGATTGGCCAAATAGGGTGATCATCTGCGGCCAAACAACCTTTCAATGTCGTGCAATTTCAGTTCCACATAGGTCGGGCGGCCGTGGTTGCACTGCCCCGAATGCGGCGTGGCTTCCATCTCGCGCAGCAGGGCGTTCATTTCCTCGGCCCGCATCTGACGACCCGAACGGATCGAGCCATGGCAGGCCATGCGGCTTAGGATCGCGTCCATCCTGGTCTGCAAGGACTGACTTTGGCCAAGATCGGCCAGTTCATCCAGCACATCGCGCAAAAGGGTCGCGGCCGAGACATTGCCCAGAATCGCCGGGGTTTCGCGCACGGCAATGGCACTGCCGCCGAAGGGTTCGATGGTCAGACCCAAGGCGGCCAGATCGGCGGCGGCGTCCAGAAGGCGGGTGGCATCGCTGGAAGAAAGCTCAACGATTTCAGGGATCAGCAGCGCCTGCGCCTTGATGCCGGTTTCCGCCATCTGGCGTTTCAGACGTTCATAGACCAGCCGTTCATGCGCGGCGTGCTGATCCACGATCACCATCCCGGTGGCAGTTTGCGCGATGATGTAATTCTCATGCACCTGCGCCCGGGCAGCCCCCAAAGGGCGGTCGGCGTCCTGTGCCTGCACAGGTTCAACGCGGGCCGAAGGTGCCTCGGCAAAACCGGGGGACATCGGTTCGGGTGCCTGAAAAAGATAAGCGCGCGACAGGCTGGGTTGGCTGGGGCGATCCATCTGGTAGACGCGCGCCTCGGGGCGCATGGCCGACAGCGTGGCATCGGCCACGGTGGTACTGGCGCGGTGGCCAGCCCCGGAAAGCGTTGTCCGCAACCCGGTGATGATCAGGCTGCGGGCGGCCTCGGGTTCGCGAAACCTTACCTCTGATTTCGCCGGATGCACGTTCACATCGACCCGCTCGGGATCGCAGATCAGGTTCAGAACCGCCGCCGGATGGCGATCGCGGCTCAGGAAATCGAAATAGGCCACCCGCAGCGCCCCCAACAGCATGCGGTCCAGCACCGGGCGGCCATTCACAAAGACGAATTGCTGCACCGACGTTCCGCGCGAATAGGTGGGCAGGGCGGCGTAGCCCGTCAGCCGCATGCCATCACGTTCGACGTCGATCATCAGCGCATTCTGGGTGAAATCCGCCCCCAGTACCCCGGTCAGGCGGCCATGCAACGCCTCAAAGAAATCGCCCGACAGCGGATCGGCGCGGAAGATCACGCGGGGTGTATTGCCCTCGGCGTGTTCGGTCAGGGTAAAGCCCACCAGCGGCTCGGCCATCGCCAGACGGCGGACCACATCGGCAATTGCCTGCGCCTCGGCCCGATCTGACCGCAAGAATTTAAGCCGCGCGGGCGTGGCGTAAAACAGGTCGCGCAGTTCGATCACGGTGCCCTTGGTCGCCGCAGCCGGGCGCACCTGCCCCATGCGGCCACCCGCCACTGTCAGGCTGGCCCCATCATGGGCATCCGTCCGCGATGTCAACGTCAGCCGCCCCACCGATCCCAACGATGCCAAAGCCTCGCCCCGGAACCCGAACGAGCGGATGTTCAGCAAATCGGACCCGTCGATTTTCGACGTCGCATGACGCGCCACAGCCAATGGCAGGTCGTCGGGTGTCATGCCGCAACCGTCATCCGTCACCCGTATCAACACCTTGCCACCCGCCGTGTAGTCCACAGCGATGCGGCGTGCCCCGGCGTCCAGCGCGTTTTCGACCAGTTCTTTCACCGCCGAAGCCGGCCGCTCCACCACTTCACCCGCCGCGATGCGGTTGATGGCGGATTCGTCCAGCGGGCGGATCACGGGGCGCATATTGGGGGCATGAACGGTCATGCCACCAGTTCTAGCAGGTTGCCTCCGCCGGGGCCACAGATTCGGATTATTCCGTCGCCGTCACGCCGACGGGCTGCCCCACGACGATGAACGCCAGATCCTCGGGCCTGAACAGCGCGCGCGCCACCCGCTTTACATCCTCCATCGTCACCGCCTCGACCCGCGCGTTGCGGGTTTTGGGGTAATCGGTGGTCAGACCCATGATCTGCATGCCGACCAGAATCGATGCGATGGTGCCGTTGCCATCGAACCGCAGCGGATAAGACCCGGTCATATAGGTCTTGGCATTCTGCAACTCTTCCTCGGTAACGCCTTCAGTGGCGATCCTGGCCCATTCGGCGCGAATGACCTCAATCGCCTCGGCCACCTTGTCATTGCTGGCCTGAAACTGTCCCAACAGCGCTTCGGCGTGATCATAGCTGGCAAGCCCGGTGCCGATGCCATAGGTCAGGCCGCGCTTTTCGCGCACCTCGGTCATCAGACGGGCCGAAAACCGACCACCCCCCAGAATTTCATTCAGGATCGACGCCGCGAAGAAATCAGGATGGTCAAACCGCATGCCACCATGGCCGAACATCACCACCGATTGAGGGCCGGGAAAGTCCTGCACCTTGATGCCGCCCTTGACGTACAGTTCCGCTTTGCCCGGCAGCGCCGCCCCCGTTGCGGGCAGATCGGCCAGCAACTTGTCCAGCAGCACGCCCAACTCTGCCGCCGTAATATCGCCAGCGGCGGCGATGGTCACGCGGTCGCGCGCCAACGCGCCTTGATGCGCCGCCACGATGTCATCGCGGGTCAACGCGGTCACACTGTCAACGGTGCCGTCACCCTTGCTGCCATAGGGATGTGCGCCGAAACTGCGGGCGGCGACCAGATCGCCTGCAATCGCGCCGGGATCCTTGGCATCAGACCGCAGTCCCGCCAAAACCTGTTCCCGCACGCGGTCCACCGCATCAGGATCAAAGCGCGGCCGGATCAGGGCCGACTGCAACAGCGCCATCGCCTGATCCCGGTTTTCCGTCAGGAAC
>CAZCFC010000308.1:0-3655 GCA_964497815.1 uncultured Cypionkella sp. | reverse complement strand
GGCGGCGGCAACACCAGTGCCAAGGTGATGGAAAAAGACCCGCTGTCGGGCGATCTGGTCGAGGTGATGTGGGTCAAGGGATCGGGCGGCGATGTCGGTTCGATCAAGATGGACGGCTTTGCGACTTTGTACATGGACAAGTTGCGGGCGCTGAAGGGCGTCTACAAGGGCGTGCATATGGAAGATGAAATGGTGGGTTTTCTGCCCCACTGCACTTTCAATCTGAACCCGCGTGCGGCCTCTATCGACACACCGCTGCACGCCTATGTGCCGCGCAAGCACGTCGATCACATGCACCCCGATGCGATCATCGCGATTGCGGCCTCGAAAAACTCGCGCGCGTTGACGCAACAGATTTTCGGCAGCGATATCGGGTGGTTGCCGTGGAAACGTCCGGGCTATGAATTGGGTCTTTGGCTGGAAGATTTCTGCCTGAAGAACCCCGATGCCAAAGGTGTTGTGCTGGAAAGCCACGGGCTGTTCACCTGGGATGACGATGCCAAGACCTGCTACACGCTGACGGTGGACATCATCCAGAAGGCAATGGACTGGTTTGCCGCCGAAACTGCGGGCAAGACCATTTTCGGCGGTGCCGTGGCGCAATCGCTGCCCGCATCAGACCGCCGCGCCGTGGCGGCCCGTCTGATGCCCGCCATTCGCGGCATGATCAGCGCCGACCATCGCATGGTCGGCCATTTCGACGATCAGCCTGCGGTGCTGGAGTTTGTGAACTCTGCCAAGCTGAAACCCTTGGCAGCCCTTGGCACCTCTTGCCCGGACCACTTTCTGCGCACCAAGATCTGCCCGCTTGTGGTGGGGTTCAACCCAGCAGCGCCCGATGTGGACGCCACTTTGGCCGCGCTGGCGGACGAGGTTGCGGCCTATCGCAAAGGCTATGCCGCCTATTATGACCGCTGCAAGCACGACAACTCTCCGCCGCTGCGTGACCCCAATGCGGTGGTTTATCTGGTGCCGGGTGTCGGCATGCTGACCTTTGCCAAGGACAAGGCCACCGCACGCATCTCGGGTGAGTTTTATGTCAACGCGATCAACGTGATGCGCGGGGCCGACACGGTGGACGAATACTGCGGGCTGCCGGAACAAGAGGCCTTCGATATCGAATACTGGCTGCTGGAAGAGGCGAAACTGTCGCGGATGCCACGCCCAAAATCGCTGGCCGGTCGGGTGGCGTTTGTGACCGGTGGCGCGGGTGGCATCGGATCGGCCACGGCGGAACGCTTTCTGAAAGAAGGTGCTTGCGTGGTGCTGGCCGATATTGACGGTGCGGCGGCAGCAGATGTCGCCGCTGGCATGGCGCAGGTTTACGGCCGCGATGTGGTGCGGTCGGTACAGATGAACGTGACGGATGAGGCACAGGTGATTGCGGCTTATGCCGAAACGGTGGCGGAATTTGGCGGGCTTGATATTCTGGTGTCCAACGCCGGAATCGCCTCATCGGCTCCGATTGAAGACACCAGCCTTGCGCTGTGGAACAAGAACATGGACATTCTGTCCACCGGTTATTTCCTTGTCAGCCGCGAGGCGTTCAAGATGTTCCGGGTGCAGAATATCGGCGGATCTGTGGTGTTCATTGCCTCGAAAAACGGTCTGGCTGCCAGCCCGAACGCCAGCGCCTATTGCACGGCCAAGGCTGCGGAAATCCATCTGGCGCGCTGTCTTGCGCTGGAAGGGGCCGAGGGTGGCATTCGCGTGAATGTGGTCAATCCCGATGCGGTGCTGAAAGGGTCGAAGATCTGGTCGGGCGAATGGCTGGACCAGCGCGCCAGCACCTATGGCAAGGACAAGGACGGGCTGGAAGAGATGTATCGTCAGCGCTCCATGCTGAAGCGATCGGTTCTGCCCGAGGATATCGCAGAGGGCGCTTATTTCTTCGCGTCCGATCTTTCGGCCAAATCGACGGGCAACATCCTGAACGTCGATGCCGGCAACGTTCAGGCGTTCACAAGGTAAGCAAATGATCAGCAAAGACATTATCACTGCGGCCAACGCCAGTCGTCATGCCGCCCTGCAATCCGATTATGATGCCTTGGGCGCGCAGCTGTCGCGCCGGGGCGTGGATATCGAGGCGCTGACAACCCGCGCCATGGGATTTGGCGTGGCGGTGCCAAGTTGGGGCACCGGCACCGGCGGCACCCGCTTTGCCCGTTTTCCGGGCGCGGGCGAGCCGCGCAACATCTTTGACAAGCTGGAAGATTGTGGCGTCATTCATCAGCTGACCGCCGCCACCCCGACGGTGTCGCTGCACATCCCGTGGGACAAGGCCCCCGTCGATGATTTGCGTGCCAAGGCGGCGATCATGGGGTTGGGGTTCGATGCCATGAACTCGAACACCTTTCAGGATCAGGCGACACAGGCGCACAGCTACAAGTTCGGCTCGTTGTCGCATGTGGATGCGGCGACGCGGGCGCAAGCGGTTGAGCATAACCTTGAGTGCATCGAAATCGGCGCGGCCTTGGGGTCGCGGGCGCTGACGGTGTGGATTGGCGACGGGTCGAACTTTCCCGGCCAGACCTCGCTTTCCAAGCAGTTTGACCGCTATCTGGACTCGATGAAGGCAATCTACAAAGGCTTGCCGGACGATTGGCGGATTTTTTCGGAACACAAGATCTATGAACCGGCATTCTATTCGACCGTGGTGCAGGACTGGGGCACCAGCCTGCTGACGGCGATGGAGTTGGGGCCAAAGGCGCAATGTCTGGTCGATCTGGGCCACCACGCGCCGAATGTGAACATCGAGATGATCGTGGCCCGTCTGGTGCGGGCGGGCAAGCTGGGCGGGTTCCACTTCAACGACAGCAAATACGGCGATGATGATCTGGATGCGGGCACCATCGAACCCTACCGCCTGTTTCTGGTGTTCAACGAACTGGTGGAACTGGAAAACACCCAAGGCCTTGATCTGGCGCATATGATCGACCAAAGCCACAACGTCACCGATCCGATCGAAAGCCTGATCATTTCGGCGGGTGAAATTCAGCGCGCCTTTGTGCAGGCGTCGTTGGTGGACCGGGTGGCGCTGGCAGGCCATCAGGACGACAACGATGCGCTGATGGCATCGGCCACCCTGCGCGGCGCGTTCCGCACCGATGTCGAACCGGTTCTGGCCATGGCGCGGTTGCGCAAGGGCGGGGCGATTGATCCGATCGCAACCTACCGCGCCAGCGGATACCGCGCGGCCGTAGCGGCCATTCGTCCGAAAGTCAGCGGTGGCGGCGGCGGAATCGTCTGACGCCCAAAGCGGGGGCCTGCGACTGTGGGCCCCTAGCGGCTTTGGCCGTAATACTCCAGATACCACGCCACGAACTGACGGATCCCTTCGCGGAAGCCGGTTTGCGGGCTGTATCCGGTCAGGGTTTGCAGCAAGCTGGCGTCGGCCCATGTGGCGGGCACATCACCGGTTTGCATTGGCATATAGTTGCGGACGGCCTTGCGCCCCAGCTCGTCTTCGATCGCTTCGATGAAGTCCATCAGCCGCACCTTGTCGGAATTTCCAATGTTGACAACGCGGTAGGGGGCGGCGGGGGAAAGGCTGTCTCCGGCGGGAATATCGGCGGGCGTGGCCGGGCGCAGCGGGGCGGCGTCGATCAGCCCGCGAATGCCACGCACCAGATCTTCGACATAGGTGAAGTCGCGC
>CAZCFC010000307.1:0-3683 GCA_964497815.1 uncultured Cypionkella sp. | reverse complement strand
CCGCGCGCCCAGAGTGTGGAAATAGCCGGACTCTTCGGTCAATTCCTCCATCTTCGCAATCCAGGCGGCGCGCTGTTTTGCGGTGTGATCGGTATCGGTCATGGCACCATTCCACTGGTCCCGCCGGAAGGGAGGGCACTTTCGAACCCGCCCAGTATCGCGCAAAGGCCTGATTTCAGCAAGGAAAACAGGCCCGGAATTGCGCGCCAACGTGCAACAGTGGGGCGCCATTGTTTCGCGTGACTGCAGAAAGGGGCCGACAAATCAAGGTTTTGGCGGCTGAGTGGACTGAGTGGGCTGAGTGGGCGGGGCGGGTTGAGGGCGCGGGGCGGGCTGGGCAAAGCGCAAGACATGCTGCGCCGCCGCTGCCCCCAGGGTCCGTGAAGGTGGCGTCATCAGCAACCGCCCGAACAGCGCCCGCCAAGGTTCATCCCGCATCAGTGTTTCAAACCGCGCCCGCCGCCACGCCACCGCAGCCTTGTGCAAAGCGCCCAGCTGCGGATCGGCATGCAGAGCTGCGCGCAAATCGCGGCTGTTCAGCGACAGGATCGAGCGGTCCTCGACCTCGCAGAAATTGCGCTCTACCCAATAGCCCATGTCAAACCCTGACGCATCACGGTTGGCGCGGCCGCGGTCGGCCTTGACCAGATAGCCCTGCATCGACCCCAATGCATAATGGTTCAACTGCACCAGTCCGTAATTGTCGCGGGTGTAATCCGAAAAGATGCGCGCGGTGTGATAACTGTCGGGCAACGCGCGGCCCGAGCCGTCGAACCAGCGTTGCGCGGCCATCCGGTCTGCGTCCGGGCTGCGCGGGCGGTGCACGCCCAGCTTGCGATAGCTGCCGTCATTGCGAAACAGCGTCTTGAACAGCTGCGCCCGCCACGGCCAGCCGATCACCGCAGGCGCCGCATGGGTGAAGGTTTCGGTGACGGGCTGTCCGGTGTCGTCGATCACCCCGCCATTGCCGAACATCCGCCATGTCAGCGCAATCGCCGTGGCGTCAGGCAGGGCGGCCAACAGGGCCGACAGCGTGCGGTCGCCGGTGTGAATGTTCACGAATTCGTCAATGTCGCAAAACAGCACCCAGTCCGCGCGGCGGATCAGCGGGTGCTTGTCTGCGGCCTTCAGCATCGACCATTGCGGGCCTTCGTCATGCGGGCCATTGTTGCGCACATGGGTCAACCACCCCATCGCCGCCAGCCGGTCCAGCATGGCGTCGGTGCCGTCGCTGCAATCGTTGGAATAGACCAGCACATCGGTAAAGCCGCAGGCACGGTGATGGGCCAGCCATTCGATCAGGAATGCGCCTTCGTTTTTGACACCAAGCAAAAGGGTGGCGCGCATGCTGATCCTGAGCCTTGGAAAGCGAGGTCAAAGCCTCGGGCCACCGGAACCCTGACGGTCCGGTCAGGGTATTTGAGCCAAGATGAAGCCGGAAGGGAAGGGGCTATTTGGGGGTGTGCTTTGGTCGCAGGCGGGCGCGCAGTGCTTGACCATCGCCGGGGGGTAGGGTCAGCATGGGCGCGGGATGAGGAGTGTTCGCGTGACAGAGTTGCCAAAGTCGATCGAAGCGGTGGAAACCATGCTGGCGGGGCAGGGCTATGTGGCCGCGCGGTCTTTGGCGGTGGTGGTGTTTCTGGCGCTGAAGCTGGGCAAGCCCCTGTTTCTGGAGGGCGAAGCGGGGGTGGGAAAGACCGAGATCGCCAAAGCCATCGCTACGGCCTTGGGTCGCAGACTGATCCGGCTGCAATGCTATGAGGGGTTGGACGCGGCCTCGGCGGTGGCGGAATGGAACTTTGCGTCACAGATGATTGCGATCCGGTCGGGGGAAGCCACCGGGCGAGACAGCCTGTTCACCGAAGATTTCCTGATCGAACGCCCGCTGCTGGCCGCCATGCGCCCGCAGGCCGGGGGCGCACCTGTGCTGCTAATTGACGAGTTGGACCGCACGGATGAGCCGTTCGAGGCCTTCCTGCTGGAGGCGCTGTCGGATTTTCAGGTGACGATCCCCGAACTGGGCACCATCAAGGCACCCGAGCCGCCGATTGTCATCCTGACGTCGAACCGCACGCGTGAGGTGCATGACGCGCTGAAACGCCGGTGCCTGTATCACTGGGTCGATTACCCCGGCTTTGACCGCGAATTGCAGATCCTGAATGCCCGCGTGCCGCAGGCGCAAGAGCAGTTGAGCCAAGAGGTGGTGGCCTTTGTCCAGCGCCTGCGCGGCGAGGATCTGTTCAAGAAGCCCGGCGTGGCGGAAACCATCGACTGGGCAAAGTGCCTGTTGGCGCTGGACGTGATTCAACTGTCGCCCGAGGTGATTGCCGATACATTGGGGGCGATCCTGAAGTATCAGGATGACATCCAGAAACTGCAGGGGCTGGAGGCGCGCAAGATACTGGATGAGGTGCGCAAGGGTTTGGCTTGATTGGCGGTTTGGCTTGATTGGCGGTTTGGCTTGATCGGGGGGGTGGCGTGATGCTGGATCATTTGCGCGTTCTGGAACCGCATCCGGGCCTTCTTGCCTTTTATGAGGGCCGTGTGCCGGGCCATCGCTTTGCCGAAGGGCGGAACTGGGTGGATGACGGGGCGCTGTCGCTGGGGGTGGCGTCGTATGCGCTGATCCGGGGTGATCAGGCGATCGTGTATGACACCCATGTGTCTGTTGCGCATGGGCGGTTCATCCGTGACAGTCTGGCCGCGCGGGGGGTGCGGAATATCCGCGTGGTGCTGTCGCACTGGCATCTGGATCATGTGGCGGGAACGCAGGCCTTTGCGGGCTGTCCGGTGATTGCCAATGTGCGCACGGCGGCGCATCTGGCCGCGCATCAGTCGGGGATCGAGGATGGCCGTTTGCATGGGCTGCCCGCTATCAACCCGCTGATCCTGCCTGACACCCTGTTTGACGGGCGTCTGGTGCTGGATCTGGGCGGCGAGGCGGTAGAGTTGATCACCGCCAACATCCATTCCGATGACGCCACCGTGATCTGGCTGCCCGAACGCCGCATTCTGCTGGCGGGCGATACTGTTGAGGATTGCGTGACATACGTGGCCGAGCCGCAGGGGTTTGCCGCCCATTTGACCGATCTTGCGCGGTTGGCCGCGCTGTCGCCGCGATGGGTTTTGCCGAACCATGGCGCGGCAGAGGTGATTGCGGCGGGCGGCTATGGCGCTGCGCTGCTGGACGCCACCGCCGCCTATATCCGCCAGTTGCAGGCCGCCGCGCCCCTGACCATGGCCGAGGCGATTGCGCCCTGGCTGGCCGGTGGCACTTTGCAGTACTTCGAACCTTACGAAGCGGTACATGCGCAGAACCTGCAACGGGTGCGCCGTGGCTGATCTGGCGCTGCCCGAGGATGGCAAGCTGGCGCAGAACATCGCGCATTTCGCGCGGGCCTTGCGGCGCGCGGGTCTGCCCATCGGCCCCGGCCGGGTGATCGAGGCAGTGCGGGCCATTGCGGCGGTGGGGTTTACCGAGCGGATGGATTTCTACTGGGCGCTGCATGCCGTTCTGGTCAGCCGCCCCGAAGAACGCGCGGTGTTTGATCAGGTGTTCCGTCTGTACTGGCGCGATCCGCAGTTTCTGGAACAGATGATGTCCTTTCTGATCCCGCAGCTCAAAGGTGTGCAAGAAGACCGCCTTGCCGACGCCGCCGAGAAACGGGCAGCCGAGGCAGTGC
>CAZCFC010000306.1:0-3684 GCA_964497815.1 uncultured Cypionkella sp. | reverse complement strand
TGTGGCTGTTCCACAGCTGCATGTTGGTGGTGTCGGTGGCGTAGCGGATGTTCAGCGGATCGAACATCAGCAGGCCGCCGATGTCGCGGTCCTGCAGCGATTGGGTCAGGCGTTTCCAACGGAATTCGCGCATCCTCTCAAGGTTCGGCAGGTGCAGACCTGCCCCGGCCCATTCGGCAAAGGCCAGTTGGGTGGGGCCGATTTCCACGCGGTCATTGTCATTCGGGGTGCCGTCGCCCAGGCGGTCGCCCCGGCTGGGATCAATCTTGCGGCGGTCGGCGTAGGTCTGGGTCATGGGGCACCTTTGGTTCGGTTCAGATTGGCGGCTGGTCGGCGCGGGGCTTTGTCAGGGCCGACATGCCTCGTCGCAAATGGGTTGCGGCCTGATTTGACCTGACGCGGCAGGCGTGCTGAATAGGGGCACAGTCTGACCGAAAGGCCCGCGCCCGTGACCCCTGATCCGATCCTGCACCGCCATTTGCCATTTATTCCGTGGATGGACCCGCGCACCCTGCGGCTGCCCGGTATCTTGCCGGTCGAAGGCGATGACTGGCTGCGGGTGGATGAGGCCTTTGCAGGCCAGATGGCCGAGCGCGACCGCCTGATTGCCACTCAGGATGCGGCGGTACATGGCATGCTGGACGCGGCGCGGCCTGCCGCCGAAGAGTTGTTGGAGGTGGTGTTGCAGCAGTTGCGGCTGACGCCCGGCTATCTGGTGGCCGCGGATGCGGTGACGCGGCCCGATGGGGTGACGGTGGCCCTGCACCGCGACTGGCCGCTGCGCACGCTGGGGCGGCTGGTGCAGGAAGACCTGTGCCTGATGGAACACGACGGGGCGGAACACCGCCTGACCGGAGCGATCCTGTGTTTTCCGGCCAGTTGGACGCTTGCGGAAAAGCTGGGGCGGCCGATGACCGCCATTCATGTGCCGGTAGAGCCTTACACCGAGGATGTGGCCCGGCGCGTGCAGCGGCTGTTTGACGCGATCCGGCCAGAGCAGCCGCTGTGGCGGATGAATTATCTGACCTATGCCGATCCGACCCTGCATCAGCCCCGGCTGGAATCCGACCGCCGTCCACGCCCCCCTGCAGATACGCGGGTCTATGTGCGGTCAGAGCGCCAATGCCTGCTGCGGTTGCCGCGCAGCCGGGCGGTGGTGTTTTCGATCCACACCTATGTGCTGCGGCTGGAAGATCTGCCCGCCGACGCGCGTCACGCGCTGGTGTCGGCGGGTCATTAGGCCGGACGGCATCGGCGGCCATTCCTGCGCTAGATCCCTGCCAGGGCCACCATCTGCTGGCCAATATCGCTGTTCAGCAAGGTCGTGGCAAAGCCCGTCGCCACCAGCGCCTGTGACGTCAGCCGCATGTTGTCGCCGCGCAGCACGGAATAGGTCATCAGCGCGGCGCCAATCGGCAGGGACACCATGATCAGCGTCGCATTCATGCTGTGCGCGGCCAGACGCATTTGCGGCGAAACCAGATGCCGAAGGGGGGCCTCGTCTGGGGGATAAAGCGCGGCCCGCAGCCGGGCGAGTTCGGGGTCGCGCGGCAAGGGCAGTTGTGGCTGATCATTCGATGCCGCAAACCCCATCGCCAACAGCGCATCCAGATGGGCGTCTTCTACCCCGTGGAAAATCGGGTGGTCCGGGTCTTTGCGCTGTTGTGTGGGCGGCTTTGAAAAGGCAAGGGCGTCCAGCGTTTCGGCGCTGACCTCACCGTGTACTTCGTGCCACAGCACCGCGTCAGGCGACAGCCGCGACCGCACCCTTTCGACCAGTCTGGAACACAGCGCATCATGGCGCACCGGCTGGTCTTGCCGCTGCGGCGTGGCGTTCAGCCGGGGCGGCAAATGCGATGGCCCGACGGACAGCGTCAGCGACATCGCCACTCCGGCGCGCGGCTCATCCGAAGTGGCCAGCACGATCCGCGTGCCCGGCATGTCGAATACCGCGATGTCTTCGTAATCCCAGGTCAGATGGCGGTCGAGAGAGCGGAACCGTGACAACACGGTGTCAAGGTCAGAGACAAGACGCGCAAAGTTCAGGTTCGGAGTGTTGAGAAACAAAAGCTCGGCAATCGTACTGAACTGCACTTCGGGATGACCATTCATCGCGAACCCTCCATTCAATCACCCGACCAACGTGGCGGGTGATTGCGCCTGCATCCGGGAGGCAATGTGGCGTTATCAAGTTATTAACCAAGAGTTGAATGCTGTTTCCGCCACAATTCCAATCCTGCCCGAACCAGTTCATTGTTTTCGGTGTCAGCAGAATGGGCCGCAACGAAAAAGGGCGCCCGTTTGGGGCGCCCTTTCGTCGATGGTCTGCCGGATCAGCAGGAATAATACATCTGATATTCCACCGGGTGCGGGGTGTGTTCGTAGTTGTAAACCTCTTCCCACTTCAGGGCCATGTAGGATTCCAGCATCGGGCGGGTGAACACGTTGCCTGCAAGCAGGAAGTCCATGTCCTTGTCCAACGATTCCAGAGCTTCACGCAACGAGCCGCAAACGGTCGGGATTTCCGCCAGTTCTTCCGGCGGCAGATCGTAAAGATCCTTGTCCGAAGCAGGACCCGGGTCGATCTTGTTGCGGATGCCGTCAAGGCCAGCCATCAGCAAGGCGGCGAAGGCCAGATAGGGGTTCGCCGACGGATCGGGGAAACGGGCTTCAACGCGCTTGGCCTTCGGCGATTCCGTCCACGGAATACGGACCGCACCCGAACGGTTGCGGGCGGAATACGCCAGCAGAACCGGGGCTTCAAAGCCGGGGATCAGGCGCTTGTAGCTGTTGGTGCCGGGGTTGGTCAGCGCGTTCAGGGCCTTGGCATGCTTGATGATGCCGCCGATGAACCACAGCGCCTCTTGGCTAAGGTCAGCATATTTGTCGCCTGCGAACAGCGGCTTGCCGTCTTTCCAGATCGACATGTTGACGTGCATCCCCGAGCCGTTGTCGCCCTTCATGGGCTTGGGCATGAAGGTCACGGTCTTGCCATAGGCGTGGGCCACGTTGTGGATCACGTATTTGTACTTCTGGATGTTGTCGGCCTGCTCAACCAAGCCGCCAAAAATCATGCCCAGTTCGTGCTGGCAGGTGGCAACTTCGTGGTGGTGCTTGTCGACACGGATGCCCATGCGCTTCATGGTTGACAGCATCTCGCCGCGCAGATCCTGCGCTTCGTCGATCGGGTTCACCGGGAAATAGCCGCCCTTGTGCGCCGCGCGGTGGCCGTAGTTGCCGCCTTCGGTCACGGTGTCGGTGTTCCACGCAGCCGCCTCGGCGTCGATCTCATAGGAAACCTTGCGCGGCGATACCGAGTAACGCACGTCGTCGAAGATGAAGAATTCAGCTTCGGGACCGAAATAGGCGGTCTCGCCAATGCCGGACGACTTCATGAAGGCTTCGGCTTTCTTGGCGATCTGGCGCGGGCAACGATCATAGGCTTCGTTGGTGTCCGGCTCGACCACGTCGCAATGCACGCACAGCGTTTTCTCGGCGTAGAAGGGGTCCATGTAGACCGACGATGCGTCCGGCATCAGTTTCATGTCGGACTGATCAATCGACTTCCAGCCCGCGATGGACGAGCCGTCGAACATGAAGCCTTCTTCGAAGAAGTCTTCGTCGACCAGATCGGCCACCAATGTCACATGCTGCAGTTTGCCTCTGGGGTCGGTGAAGCGGATG
>CAZCFC010000305.1:0-3715 GCA_964497815.1 uncultured Cypionkella sp. | reverse complement strand
CCACGCCATCAAGATCAGCGCGATGAAAGAGCATGACGCGCATTTCGCCAAGCTGGTAGAGGAATACAATTCCGTAAACGAGCGCGTCCATCGCGCCGAAGTCCGTCTGGATCTTTTGACCGAAGAGCAGGAAGAACACCTGCGCAAGCAGCGCGCGCATCTGAAGGATCATATCTGGATGCACATCAAGGGCTGAACGCCCTGCAGGGGGGCTGTCTGCCCCCCTCGCCCCTCGCCCCTCGCCCGGGCGAAGGTTTCACCCGCCTGACAGGGCGTCAGTCCGCTATGTCATAGGGCAACAGCCCGCGCCGGTCCGGATCCACCCGCAGGCGGCGTTCCAAAGGCGGAACCGACCTTTGGTGACAATCGCGCCGTTCGCAGATGCGGCAGGAAATGCCGATCGGTTCGCAGCGCCCCTTCAGATCAAGCCCGTCGGAATAGACCAAAGATGCCGCGTGCGTGATCTCGCACCCCAAACCGATCGCATAGCGCCGCACCGGGGCAAGGAAGGCCCCGCCCGGTTTCGACACATCGCGCGACAGGCACAGATAGCGCACCCCATCGGGCGTTTCTGCCAGTTGCCGCAGGAAATGCCCCGGCGTCTCGAACGCCCGATGCACGTTCCACAACGGACACGCCCCGCCAAACCGTGCAAATTGCAGCCGTGTGGCCGAGTGGCGCTTGGTGATGGTGCCGGCCTGATCGACGCGCACAAAGAAAAACGGAATGCCCTTGGCCCCCGGGCGTTGCAGCGTGGACAGCCGATGCGCCACCTGCTCGAACGAGGCACCAAAAAGATCGGCCAGCCGTTCGATGTCGTGCCGCGTCTTTTGCGCCGCATCCAGAAACGCGCGGTACGGCATCAGCGCCGCGCCTGCGAAATAGTTGGCCATGCCGATCTTGGCGATGTCGCGGGCCTCGGGGGTCTGGAAACGGGCCAGATCCAGCGTGGCCTCCAACAGTTCGTTCTGGGTTTGCAGGGCGACCTGATACAGCAGTTGAAACCGCTGCGTCGGGGCTGCGGCGCGCGCAGACAGATCAAGCTTGCGGGCGGCGGGATCAAAGCTGCGCAACGGGCCATTGTCGGAAAACTGCACGTCGATACCGCGCTTTTTCAACGCCTCGGTTGCGGTGATAAGCGGGTCTTTTCCGGGCCCTGCCGAGGTTATGAAATGTTCCGCCGCCCGGTCCACCGCATCGACGTAATTGTCGCAATAGTGAAAGAAGTCGCGCACCTCGTCCCAGGGGCTTGCCCGCAATGTGGCGTCTTCACGCCCCAATGCCTCATCCAGTGAGGCCAGACGCTCATGGCTTTGCCGATACGCGCGGTGCAGATCAAGAAAGGCGCGGGCCAGTGCCGGGGCGTTGCTGGCCGCAAGCCGCAGGTCCGCCAGCGGTGGCGTGGCTTTGGCAAACACCGGGTCGGCCAGCGCCTCGCGCATGTCGGACACCAGGCGTTCGCCTTCGCCTGCGTTCAATTCGGTCACGTCCAGCCCGAATTCCTGTGCCAGGGCCAGCACGACGGTGGCCGACACCGGGCGGTGGTTGTTTTCCATCTGGTTCAGATAGGGCAGCGATACGCCCAGTTTGTCGGCAAAGGCGCGTTGTGTCAGCGCCAGTCGCCCGCGCACTTCGCGCAGCTTGGCCCCGGCGTACAGTTTCTGAATGGCCATCGCGCGCCTCCTTTGCAAAGCCACGCTAGGCTTTGCAAAGTTGCGCCGTCAAGCGGCAATTCCCAAGACGCGCGCCCTGCGGATCACCAGCAGGATGGCGATCAGCGACGCGATCGACGACGCCAGCATCAGCAGGATCAGCGGCATCTCGGTCGATCCGGGCGGCAGGATGGCCCCTGCCATGGCCGCAAGCCCGGCTCCACCTCCAATGGAAAGCGCCCCGCCCAACCCCGAGGCCGTGCCCGCAAGTTCCGGGCGCACCGACAGGATACCGGCATTGGCCGAAGGCAACCCGATGCCATTGCCCAGCCCCATCGTGATGGTCAGCCCGAAAAACACAACCGGGTGCGATACGCCCACCGCTGTGATCAAGGCCAGAAGGCACAGGCCCAACGTGGTGACAAGCGTGCCGATCAGCACCATCTTGTTCATGCCCAAGCGCACCGAAAACCGCCCGGCAAAGAAATTCCCGGCCATGTAACCCACCGCCGTAATCGCAAACAGGGCGCCGATCTGGCTGGAGGTCAGCCCGAAAATCTGGCTGCCCACATAGGGCGCGCCGCCCAGATAGGCGAAAAAGCAACCCGAGGCAAAGCCGGCTGACATCGAATACCCCCAGAACCGCTGCGAGCGAAGCAGCGCCGGATACTGGCGCAACTGATTGGCAAAGCTTATTTTCTTTACTGTGGCTGTTTCGCCCAGATCAACCCACGCCAGCCAAAGCACCGCCAGTCCCAATCCAAGCAACAGCCCGAAATTGGCCTGCCAGCCATAGGCCTCATCCAGCACGCCGCCAATCACCGGGCCGATCATCGGCACCACGGTCATTCCCATCGTGACATAGGCGATCATCGAGGCGGCTTCGGCATCCGCCACCATGTCGCGCACGATGGCGCGACTAAGGACCATCCCCGCAGCAATGACCGCCTGCGCCATGCGGAAGATCAGAAAGACGGTGGCATTGGGGGCAAGCAGGGTGCCAACGGTGGCCAGCAAGAACACCACCAGCGCGCCCAGGATCACCGGGCGGCGGCCATAAGCATCCGAAATCGGGCCAATGACGATTTGCAGCGCCGCCGAAAGCGCCAAGTATAGCGCGACCGACAACTGCATGAAGCCATAAGGCACCCCAAACCACGCGGCCATTCCGGGCAGCGAGGGCAGGAAGATATTCATGGTCAGCGCCGACAGCCCCGCCAAAAGGATCAGCGTCACGATCTTGGGCGGGGTGGCGCGGTTCAGAAACAGACTGGGTTCATGGGGCATCGCCATGGGCTACGCCTGTTGTCGCGGGCTGTCCAGATGCGTGCTGTTCCGATGCGGGCTGTCCAGATGCAGGCTAAGACCATTTGTGAAAGATGAAAAACGCCCCAAGTCCGATAAAGGTGAAGCCAAGCGCATGGTTCCATGTCAGCGGCTCTTTCAGGTAAAGCACGGAAAAGACGGCGAAAACAGACAGGGTTATCACCTCTTGGATGGTCTTCAGCTCGGCCCCGGAAAAGTGGCCGTGGCCGATCCGGTTGGCGGGCACCATCAGGATATATTCGAAAAAGGCGATGCCCCAGCTGACCAGTACAACCGTGATCAGGGTGGTGGTCTTGAATTTCAGGTGGCCGTACCAGGCGAAGGTCATGAAAATGTTGGACACCAAAAGCAGGCCGATGGTGGTGACAGGGATGGAAAACGCGGGCATGGCGAACCTTGTCTTGGGGATGTGGCCTGATACCGTGACCACGCTGCCAAGGCCACAGTTTTGCTGATTTGCAATTAGCAAAACGCGATCTGCCAAGGATTTGCAAATTTACTCGAATCCGCTTTGCCCCCGGGTCCTGCCCGGCTATGTTCTGCGACAATATCGGGGGGGACGACCATGAAGGACATCTTGCAGCAGCTGGAGGCACGTCGCGACGTCGCCCGTCAGGGGGGCGGACAGCGCCGCATCGACGCGCAGCACGCCAAGGGCAAGCTGACCGCGCGCGAACGCATCGAGCTGCTGCTGGACGAGGGGTCTTTCGAAGAGTTCGACATGTTCGTAGCCCACC
>CAZCFC010000304.1:0-3733 GCA_964497815.1 uncultured Cypionkella sp. | reverse complement strand
GGTTTCAAGGGCCAGCCGGAATCATGATCTTGTGGATCATTCACCTAACTATAGTTATCAACAGCGAGATAACCGCAGCACGAGCACTACATGTAGTCGGCCCCTTACCCCGAAAAACTTCCCATGGTTTCCCAAGAAAATTCGCACCACCACCAATTCAGCGCAGACTGACGACGCGAAATCGGGCTGCACAGCCGACAAAAACGCGAAAAACCGGGGTTTCCCCCAGTTTTCCCATGAATTCCCAGATCAAGTGATTCGGCGCTACGTGGCTTTCCCATGAAATCCCGTGAATGCGCCGATGGGCACCCGTCCGCCCTGCGTTGATGGCGGTCGGCCGTGTCGCCTTCCCTACGCCATGCCACCGTCAATCAACCGCTGCGCAAGGCGCGCATAGGCCTGGGCCTGCGGGCTTTCCCCCGCCGCAATCGGTGTGCCCGCGTCCCCCGCAAGCCGCACATCTATCGACAGGGGCAATTCGCCCAGGAAGGGCAGATCAAGCCGCTTGGCCTCGGCCGCCACACCGCCATGGCCGAACAGGTGCTCCTCGTGGCCGCAATTGGGGCAGATGTAGGTCGACATGTTTTCGATCAGGCCCAGCACAGGGGTTTTCAGCTTGGCAAACATGTCCAGCGCCTTGCGCGCGTCCAGCAGCGCCACATCCTGCGGAGTGGACACCACAATCGCCCCGGTCAGATGCGTGCGCTGGCACAGGGTCAGTTGAATATCGCCGGTGCCGGGCGGCAGGTCGATGATCAACACGTCCAACTCTCCCCAGGCCACCTGCCCCAGCAACTGCTGCAACGCCCCCATCAACATCGGGCCGCGCCAGATCACCGCCTCATCTTCCTTCAGCATCAGGCCGATCGACATCATGGTAACGCCATGGGCGTGCAGCGGCTCGATGATCTTGCCATCGGGCGAAGCGGGGCGTTTGGATACCCCCATCATGCGCGGCTGGCTGGGGCCGTATATATCCGCGTCCAGCAAGCCAACCCGCCGCCCCGCCCGCGCCAGTGCAACGGCAAGGTTGGAACTGACGGTCGATTTGCCCACCCCGCCTTTGCCCGAACCCACAGCGATGATGCGGTCGACGCCAGAGATGCGGGCCGGCCCGCCCTGATGCGGGGTGGGATGCTGGCCAATCTTGACACCCGACTGCAATGCCGGGGGGGCTACGGTTGAGGCTTTGGGGGCAGGCCCGTGCGCCGTCATCACCACCTGCACGCCCGCGACCCCCGGCAAAGCCTTGATGGCCATCTCGGCCGCCACCTGCGCCGGGGCCAGCGCGCGCGCCTCGTCCGGAGTCGCGGCCTCGAGTACGAATCGCACCTGCGCACCATCCACCATCAGCGCCCGCACCAGATCGCGCGACACCAGATCACCGCCGCCCGGCACCGCAACCCGTGCCAGCACCGCCATAATTTCTTCGCGCGTCACGCCCATGTGTTCATTCCCTGCTGAAGGTTTACGCAAAGTTGTGCGATTTGCACGAAAGGGCAAGAGCGTGTTGACCAAATGCTCAGATATTCAGCGAAGCGGCTGTTAATTATGAATTTTTTGTGAAGTCGAGCCATGCACATGCTGCATGGCAGCAATGCGGAGAGGGTGTATTGTGCAAGCGCAGCAATTGCCTCATGTTTGCCCTAACAGCGAAACAGGCGACATTGGCAGTCGGTCGAAGTTGCCCCGCTCAAAGAAAAATTGATGAGGCTTATCATGGCTTATGTAAACACAACCCGCGCAACGCACTCCACTCTGGCCGACCGGTTCGGCAGCCTGTTTGCTGGTGTAAAGGCCGTCGTGGCCCGCCGCCGCATCTACGATCAGACCGTGCGTGAACTGCGTGCCCTGACCGACCGTGAACTGACGGACCTGGGCATCAGCCGCGCATTGATCGCGTCGATCGCGACCGAGGCTGCCTACGGCAAATGATCTTTGTAGCTGACCCCACCTCCTCCCGGGGTTTGTCTCAAGGCGCGGCGGCGCTGTTCCTCCTCCCTGGCGTCGCCGCCTTTTTATTCCCATCGGTTGGCCAACCTCCTCCCTGTGCCAACTGAGACTGCGGTGGCTGATTTGTCCTCCCTTAGAGGCTGCCGTTCGTACCTTTCGACCGGTCTTCCTCCTCCCTTGGCCGGTTGGATCGGCGGCGGCCCAACTCCTCCCGTTTGGGGTCGCTGCCATTGCTCTTTCGGTTCGCCCTACCTCCTCCCGGGGCGCGACTGATCTGGCGGTGTTTTGATCCTCCCATCAAGGCACCGCCCACGGTTTTCGACTGGCTCTCCTCCTCCCTTGGGCCAGTAGGATCGGCGGCGGCCTGTTACCTCCCTTTCGGGTCGCTGCTTCCCCCTTCGTTCCGCCCAACCTCCTCCCTGTGGCGGTTCGGATCGGCGGCGGCCTTTTCCTCCTCCCTTAGGCCGCCGCCCCCCATTCCCCCTGCCTTGCATCCGACTGCCTGCGCCGCGATAGTCGGCGAAATTTCAAAGGCAGACCCATGCGCGCATCCCTGTTTTCTTCGGCCCTTGTGGCGGCTTTGGTTGGTTATGGCTCGACCATCGCGCTGATCCTGTCGGCAGCGGCGGCGGTTGGGGCAACGCCTGTGCAGACCGCAAGCTGGGTGTTCGCGATCTGTCTGGCCAAGGCGGCTGGGTCGGCCTTCCTGAGTTTTCGCTACAAGATCCCGGTGGTTCTGGCCTGGTCCACGCCGGGCGCGGCCCTGATTGCCGCAACCACCGGCATCACTATGCCCGAGGCGGTGGGGGCGTTTGTCGTGGCTGGATTGCTGATCGCCCTGACGGGCGCGGTGCGTCCGCTGGGCCGTCTGGTTGCGCTGATCCCTGATGGCATCGCAGCGGCCATGTTGGCCGGTGTTCTGCTGCCCTTTTGCCTGAAGGGACCAGCGGCCGCGCAAAGCCTGCCCGTTCTGGTGTTTCCGATGGTCGCCGTGTTTCTGGCCGTGCGCCTAAAAAACCCGGCGCTGGCGGTGTTGGCAGCACTGGCCACAGGGTTGCTTCTGGCTTTCACAACCGGCGCGGCCAGCCTGCCGGCGCTGCACCTGCCGTTCCCAACCCTGACCTTCATTCCCCCGGCCTTCCGCCCCGATGTACTGATCGGGCTTGGCCTGCCGCTCTATCTTGTCACCATGGCCTCTCAAAACCTGCCCGGGTTTGCCACCCTGCGTGCTGCGGGATACGAGCCGCCGGTCGGTCCGGCCCTGATCACCACTGGTGGAATTTCGGCGCTGACCGGCCTGTTCGGCGCGCATACCATCAGCATGGCTGCGATCACGGCAGCGATTTGTCTGGGCGATGACACCCACCCCGACCGCAACCAGCGCTGGAAGGTCGGGCTGGCCTATGGCGGCATCTGGGTGGTGTTGGGACTGCTCAGCCCAGCGATCCTGACCCTGCTGACCGCCCTGCCCCCGGCGTTGATGACCGGTCTGGTGGCGCTGGCGCTGCTGGGGCCACTGATGGGCGCACTGACTGGCGCGTTCACCCCGCAAGTCACGCGCTTTGCGGCTGTGGTGACACTGGCCGTCACGGCTTCTGGCGTCGCCGCGTTCGGGATCGGCGCGGCTTTCTGGGGGTTGGTGGCAGGATTGGTCGTCCATGCTATCGAACACTCTGCAAAACGCTGAGTTTCATCTTGTCACAAATACCCCCGCCGGAGGCATCCTGATTTTGACAATCGACCGCAGGGGCGGGCCTTAGAACGGCACGTCATCCACCTC
>CAZCFC010000303.1:0-3742 GCA_964497815.1 uncultured Cypionkella sp. | reverse complement strand
GACCGAACATGAAGTGCGCCATTACCTTGAGGGCAACATCTGCCGTTGCACCGGCTATCACAACATCGTCAAGGCGGTGCTGGCGGCGTCCGGGCAGGATGTTTCTGCCGTAGCGGCCGAGTGAAATCAAACAATTAGCGGTCGTTGTTGACGTATCGCATCAAGGGAGGATTCAATGCCGAAAGATCATGGCATCGGCGCCAGCGTAAAGCGGCGCGAAGATATCCGGTTCCTGACCGGAAAGGGCCGCTATACGGCCGACATCAACCTGCGCGGGCAGGCCATTGCGTTCTTTGTGCGTTCGGAAATGGCGCATGCCACCATCAACAGCATCAACACGGCGGCTGCCGAGGCGATGCCGGGGGTGTTGAAGATCATGACCGGTGCCGATTTCGCGGCCACGGGCGGCAACCCGGCGGGCTGGTATATTGCCAGCCGTGACGGTGCCACCATGAAGGAACCCAAGCGCCCGGTTCTGGCCCATGGCAAGGTGCGCCACGTTGGCGACGCCTATGCGGTGGTGATTGCCGAAACGCTGGAACAGGCCAAGGATGCCGCCGCCGCGATTGACGCCGATTTCACCGAACTGCCCGCAATCGTCAACATGGCCGATGCCGTGGCCAATTCGGCCAACCGCGTGCATGACGAGATTGCGGACAACGTCTGCTTTGATTGGGGCTGGATCGAGGACAATCGTGCGGCGGTGGACGCGGCCTTTGCAAAGGCGCCGCATATCACCACTTTGGAACTGGTCAACAACCGGCTGGTGCCCAACGCGATGGAACCGCGCGCCAGCATTGGCGATTACGACAGCGGCACCGGCGACTACAAGCTTTACACCACCAGCCAGAACCCGCACCTGACCCGCCTTCTGATCGCGGCTTTCGTGATGGGCATTCCGGAAAACAAGCTGACGGTGATTGCCCCCGATGTGGGCGGCGGCTTTGGGTCCAAGATCTACCACTATGGCGAAGAGGCGGCTGTTCTGGCGGCATCAAAGGCGTTGAACCGCCCGGTGAAATGGGTGGCCGAGCGGACCGAAAGCTTCCTGACCGACGCCCATGGCCGTGATCATGTGACCAGGATTCAACTGGCGCTGGAAAAGGACGGCACTTTCCTGGCGCTGCGCACCGAAACCCTGGCCAATGTCGGCGCCTATCTGTCGAACTTTTCGACCGCGACCCCGACCTTCCTGCATGGCACGCTGATGGCGGGACCGTACAAGACGCCGCTGGTTTATGTGAACGTGAAGGCGGTCTTCACCAACACCACCCCGGTTGATGCCTATCGCGGCGCGGGGCGGCCCGAGGCCACCTTCTCGATCGAGCGTATCGTTGACATGGCGGCGGATGAACTGGGGATCGACAAGATCGAAATCCGCCGCAAGAACCTGATCACGCCCGATATGTTCCCCTACACCACCCCGGTGGGGCTGGTTTATGACACCGGCAACTATCAGGCGACGCTGAACAAGCTGATCGACATTGGCGATCTGGCCGGGTTCGAGGCACGCGCGGCGGCGTCCAAGGCCAAGGGCAAGCTGCGCGGCCTTGGGCTTTCGACCTGGATCGAGGCTTGCGGCATTGCGCCGTCGCATCTGGTGGGGGTCTTGGGCGCGCGGGTCGGTCTGTTTGACGCGGCCACCGTGCGGGTGAATGCCACCGGCAACATCAGTGTGATGACCGGGGCGCACAGCCACGGGCAGGGGCACGAGACGGTGTTTGCGCAGGTGGTGGCCGACCGGCTGGGCATCCCTGAATCCTCGGTCGATATTGTTCATGGCGACACCTCTAAAATCCCGTTCGGGATGGGGTCTTACGGATCACGGTCACTGGCGGTGGCGGGGTCTGCCATGGTGAAGGCGGTCGACAAGATCATCGCCAAGGGCAAGAAGATCGCGGCCCATATGCTTGAGGCCGCCGAAGGCGACATCGTGTTCGCGGACGGCAAGTTTTCGGTCACGGGGACGGACAAGGCCAAGACCTTTGGCGAAATCGCGTTTTCCGCCTATGTGCCGCACAATTATCCGTTGGAAACGCTGGAGCCGGGGCTGGAGGAGTCTGCCTTCTATGATCCTGCCAACTTTACCTACCCTGCCGGCGCCTATGCCTGCGAGGTTGAGGTGGATGCGGATACGGGCCGGGTCGAGGTGTGTTCCTTTACCTGCGCCGATGATTTCGGCAATGTGATGAACCCGATGATCGTTGAAGGTCAGGTGCATGGCGGCGTGGGCCAGGGCATTGGTCAGGCACTGTTGGAAAACACCACCTACGACGAAAACGGCCAACTTCTGTCGGGCAGTTACATGGATTACGCCATGCCCCGCGCCGAAGATGTGCCGTTCTACACGGTGGACCATTCCTGCGTCACCGAATGCACCCACAACCCCTTGGGGGTGAAGGGCTGCGGTGAGGCTGGGGCGATCGGGTCGCCTCCGGCTGTGGTCAACGCGGTGATCGACGCGCTTCAGCGTGGCGGTTACTCTCACGTCAAACACATCGACATGCCAGTCTCGCCGTCGCGGGTCTGGAATGCGATCAACGCTTAAGGGGCCCTGCGATGTATGACTTTGAATTCGTGAAGCCTTCGTCGATTGCCGAAGCCGCCAAAGCCTTGGCCGCCGATGGGGCGCAGGCCTTGTCGGGCGGGCAGACCCTGCTGCCGACGATGAAACAGCGGCTGGCCTCGCCGGGGACCCTGGTCAGTCTGACCGGGATTGCCGAGATGCAGGGCGTCTGCCGTGGCGACGGCGGCTTGCACATCGGCGGGGCGACGCCGCACGCGGTGGTGGCGCGCGAGGCGGCTGTGCATTATCCGGCTTTGGCCGCGCTGGCGGGCGGGATCGGTGATCCGGCGGTGCGCAACCGGGGCACCATTGGCGGATCAATCGCCAACAACGATCCGGCGGCCTGCTATCCTTCGGCGGTGCTGGGATCGGGGGCCACGGTGGTGACCAACCGGCGCAAGATTGCGGCGGATGACTACTTTCAGGGCATGTTCACCACCGCGCTGGATGAGGGCGAGTTCGTGATCGAAGTGCAGTTCCCCATCCCGCAAAAGGCCGCCTATGTGAAGTTCAACCAACCTGCCAGCCGCTTTGCGCTGACCGGCGTGTTTGTGGCGAAATTCGCGGATGGCGTGCGGGTGGCGGTGACGGGGGCGTCAAATGATGGCGTGTTCCGCTGGACCGAGGCGGAAGCCGCGCTGTCGTCCGCGTTTTCGGCATCCGCCATTGCCGGGCTGACGGTGGATGCGTCGGACATGATCAGCGATCTGCATGGAACCCCGGCCTACCGCGCCAATCTGGTCAAGGTGCTGACCGGGCGCGCGGTTGCGCAGGCTGCCTGAACGGCGATCATTGCGAAAAGGCCCCGGACATCCGGGGCCTTTTGTCATCCTGCTGTGATGCCAAGGGCCGAATGTGCCGCATGTCTTGGGCTTGCCCTTCATCAATCGCCATATATAGTCAGGGGTACGCGACGAGTACCACTTGATGACGGCGATCTACGGAGTCACTGGCGGAATGGACGGCGATTTTCGAACCCAGTTTGTGCGCGATCCGGCGGCGTTGAAGCATTTTCCGGCGCTGGTGCTGAATGCGGATTACAGGCCACTGTCTTATTACCCGTTGTCGCTGTGGCCCTGGCAAGAGGCGATCAAGGCCGCGGTGCTGGACCGGGTGCAGATCGTGGCGGAATACGATCAGGTCATCCACAGCCAAAGGCAACAGTTCCGCATACCG
>CAZCFC010000302.1:1388-3747 GCA_964497815.1 uncultured Cypionkella sp. | reverse complement strand
ACTTCTGGTTGGCCACCATCGGGATCGTGCTTTACGCGTCCTCGATGTGGGTGACGGGCATCATGGAAGGCCTGATGTGGCGCGAAGTTGATGCGAATGGCTTCCTTGTGAACGCCTTTGCCGACACTGTGGCGGCCAAGTTCCCGATGTATGTGGTGCGCGGTCTGGGCGGGGCGATGTTCCTCGTGGGCGCGCTGATCATGACGTATAACCTGTGGATGACGGTGCGCGCGCAGCCTGCAAAAGCTGCGGTCAACGCGAACAACGCCGTTCCTGCTGAATGAAAAGGGGGCAGGACAATGGCTTTTCTTGACAAACACAAAGCGATCGAAACGCACGCAACCTTGCTTATGGTGCTGTCGTTGGTGGTGGTGACGATCGGCGGGATCGTAGAGATTGCCCCGCTGTTCTATCTGCAGAACACCATTGAAAAAGTGGAAGGGGTGCGCCCCTACACGCCGCTGGAACTGGCGGGCCGTGATATCTACATCCGCGAAGGCTGCTATGTCTGCCACAGCCAGATGATCCGCCCGATGCGCGACGAGGTCGAGCGCTATGGCCACTACTCGCTGGCCGCCGAGTCGATGTATGATCACCCGTTTCAGTGGGGGTCCAAGCGTACCGGGCCGGATCTGGCGCGGGTTGGCGGGCGGTATTCGGACGCGTGGCACGTTGACCACCTGACGAACCCGCAGGCTGTGGTGCCGGAATCGGTGATGCCGCCCTACAACTATCTGCTGAACCATGAAATCGACGGCAAGCATATCGCCGACATCATGGCCACGCACCGGATGGTGGGCGTTCCCTACACCGATGACGCCATCGCAAATGCCAAGGCAGACTTTGCGGCGCAGGCCGATCCGAACGCCGATACTGCGGGTCTGGAAGCACGCTATGGCAAGGTGAACATCTCCAACTTTGACGGCCAGCCCGCGCTGACCGACATGGATGCGCTGGTGGCCTATCTGCAGGTGTTGGGCACGATGGTCGATTTCTCGACCTTCACGCCTGACCCGACACGGTAAGGGGGGCAACATGGATACCTACAGCCTGTTGCGTGAATTTGCCGACAGTTGGGTGCTGTTGATGCTGACGCTGTTCTTTCTGGGCGTCATTGCCTGGGCCTGGCGTCCGGGGTCACGGGCCACCCACACCGACATCGCGAATTCGATCTTCCGCCATGACAAGAAACCCGCCGAAGATCCTGTGGCGCGCGACCAGCGCGGCACGGGGGCTTCGCAACCCGAGGAGGCGTGATCCATGTGCGCCAAGCAAGTGACGAAAGCCCCCGCCGAAGTAAAGACGACGGGGCACAGCTGGGACGGCATCGAGGAATTCGACAACCCGATGCCGCGCTGGTGGGTCTGGGTGCTGTACCTGACGATCATCTGGGGCATCGGCTATACCATCGCCTATCCGGCATGGCCGTTGATTTCGGGGCATACGCCGGGCGTGATCGGGTCTGATCTGCGCGCCGATGTTGCGGCCGAGATCAAGCGCTTTGACGATGCCAATGCCACGGTGAAGGCACAACTGGTGGCGGCCGACCTGACCGCCATTCAGGGGGACGAGGCGCTGAAAACCTACGCCACATCGGCGGGGGCGTCGGTGTTCAAGACCTTCTGCGCCCAGTGCCACGGTTCGGGTGCGGCAGGCGTGCAGGGCAAGGGCTATCCCAACCTGCTGGACGATGACTGGCTGTGGGGCGGTGCGATGGAGGACATTCACGCCACCATCAGCCACGGCATCCGCAACACCACCGACGCCGACGCGCGCTATTCCCAAATGCCCGCCTTTGGCACCGATGGCATTCTTGAACCCGCGCAGATCAGTCAGGCGGTGGATTATGTGCTGCAACTGTCGGGACAAGAACATGACGCGGCTTCGGCCACGGCAGGGGCCACGATCTATGTCGACAACTGCGCGGCCTGCCACGGCGAAGCGGGTCTGGGTGACCGGGCACAGGGGGCTCCGAACCTGACGGATGCGGTCTGGCTGTACGGTGGGGATCGCGCGACGCTGACGGAAACCATCACCAAGGCGCGTTTTGGCGTGATGCCTGCATGGACGGGCAAACTGTCCGAAGACGAGATCCGCGCCGTGGCGGTCTACGTCCACAGTCTGGGCGGCGGCGAATAACCCCGGCCCAAAGCCAGAAAAGGCCTCCGGTTCGCCCCGGGGGCCTTTTTGCATCGCTGCGGTTCCTGTCCCGGCCGTTGCCCGATTTCTGATCCCAGGGCACCCATGTCTTTTGCAGGTTCGTCCGCTGTGTCGCCAACCGTTTCACAAACCAATGGCCTGGGCAGAAATCCCCCCGGGCGGCGCCTCAGGCAGGGGTCGCCCTTGCGCCCGACGCGGC
>CAZCFC010000302.1:0-1288 GCA_964497815.1 uncultured Cypionkella sp. | reverse complement strand
TGCTGCTGCGGCAAGCTGGCGCAGGCACTCCGCCGTCCGGTTGACCCAAGTCAAGGCGACCTGTGGGTTGAATGGCCAATTTGCCCCTGTCGCAGCCTTGAAATCTGCGGCAAGCACCGACGCTCTATCCTGTTCGCGCGTTTCCTGAGGGCGTCGGTGCCCCCTGTTCCGACAAGCCGGCCATCCCGGTGCTGCTTTGGCACGGCCATAACGCGCCACAATTCCCTGCCGCGCTGCCATGCCGCATGGTAAAGCTGCACGGCGGATACCTTTTTGATACAGGTCAAGGCGGCGATGCCCGTCTGCGCCGATAGAAGGCCAAAGCCCGCGTGGCTGAAGGCCAGAACAACACCCGGAGAACGTCCGTGACCAGTCCCGACACCCAGCCGCCCAGCCTTTATGCCGCCCGCGAGCCGATCTTTCCGCGCCGGGTGAAGGGCAATTTCCGCACGCTGAAATGGTGGCTGATGGCGCTGATGCTGGGGGTTTACTACATCACGCCCTTCATCCGCTGGGATCGCGGCCCGAATCTGCCCGATCAGGCGGTGCTGATCGACATGGCCGGGCGGCGATTCTTCTTCTTCATGATCGAGATCTGGCCGCATGAATTCTATTTCATCGCGGGCCTGCTGATCATGGCCGGGCTTGGGTTGTTTCTGTTCACCTCGGCGGCGGGCCGGGTCTGGTGTGGCTATGCCTGTCCGCAAACCGTCTGGACCGACCTTTACATTCTGGTCGAGCGCTGGGTCGAGGGCGACCGCAACGCCCGTCTGCGCCTGCACCGCCAGAAATGGGATGCCGAGAAAATCCGCAAGTCGGCTGTCAAATGGACGATCTGGCTTTTGATCGGTTTGGCCACGGGCGGTGCCTGGGTGTTCTATTTCACCGATGCCCCAACGCTTGCCGTTGATCTGCTGCATGGCACGGCGCATCCGGTGGCCTACATCACCATGGCCGTTCTGACCGCCACCACCTTCTTCTTTGGTGGCTTTGCGCGGGAACAGATCTGCATCTACGCTTGCCCATGGCCGCGCATTCAGGCCGCGATGATGGACGAAGACACGCTGACAATCGGCTATCGCGATTGGCGCGGAGAGCCGCGTGGCAAGCAAACCGTGGCCGGAAACGGTGATTGCATTGATTGCATGGCCTGCGTCAACGTCTGCCCGATGGGGATTGATATCCGCAACGGACAGCAGATGGCCTGCATCACCTGTGGGTTGTGCATTGATGCCTGCAACGACACGATGGACAAGATCGGCAAGCCGCGCGATCTGATCGGCTATCT
>CAZCFC010000301.1:0-3758 GCA_964497815.1 uncultured Cypionkella sp. | reverse complement strand
CATCTGAGCGCGGTTGATAGGCGCAACGGCCGTGGGTGGCAATGGAGAGGGAGTCTTTAAACCGGTCCGCCTCTGCCTGCATCGCCTTGAAAAACTGCGCCACATGCACGCCGTCGGCCAGCCCGTGGTGAACTTGCAGCGCCACGGCCATGGTCCAGCGGCCTGTCACTTCGGGGGTGTATTTGCCCCAGCAGACGCGCGGCACACTGTCGTCGCGGTCAAACACCGGGTTGTCGAAGGCGGTGAAATCAAGCCAGGGCTGGCACGACAAAAAGGCCACCCCGTCATCACCGTCGACACCGGGTTTCAGCGCTCCGGTGGCCAGCGTCTCGGCGATGTCTGCGCGGGCCTGCGCGGCGAATTCTGCAAAATCGGGGTGCCAGTCAAGATAGGTGAAGCCCAGCCGTCCGTCATTGAATTGCAGCGTGGGCGACAGTTTCATGCGGTCATGCCGCACCACCTGATCGCCCCTTATGCGGCAGGCCAGTTCGGGCACGGCATGCAGGGCGGTGCCGATGGCGTGAAGGCAGGCCAGATAGCCCGAGAAACCTTCATCATCTGCGCGGCGTGCCAAAATACGGGTCACATCCATCCGCGCCGTCACCGCATATTGCGGCTTTTGGAACCGTCGGAACAAGGTCAGAACCTCGTGCCGGTGCCAGTCTTGCAGATTGATCTGGGTGGCGGTCATCGCAGGGACAACGCCATTTCCACGGCCGCCACCGCCTGTGCCACCGCCGCGTCGATGCTCAGGTCGGTTGTGTCAAGGATCACCGCATCGGGTGCGGCGCGCAACGGGGCGTCAGCGCGGCCCATGTCGCGGGCATCACGTTCGATCACTTCGGCCAGAACCCTTGCCTCATCGCCGCCCACCTCAAGCCAGCGGCGATGGGCGCGCACCGGGGCGCTGGCGGTGACGTAAAGCTTTACCTCGGCCTGCGGACAGATCACGGTGCCGATATCGCGCCCGTCCAGCACCGCCCCGCCTTCGGCCCGGGCAAAGCGGCGTTGGAACTCAACCAAAGCCGCACGGACGTCGGGAAGGGTTGCCACGCGGCTGGCGGCCTGTCCTGCCGCCATGCTGCGCAGATCATCGCGGGACAGATCGGCAGGCTGCAGCCCCCGCGCCGCCGCCACCGGATCGCCGCCAATCGCACCGACGGCGCGATAGAGCAGCCCGGTATCAAGATGCGCAAAGCCAAACCGTGCCGCCACGGCCCGGCTGATGGTGCCCTTGCCCGCTGCCGCCGGGCCGTCGATGGCAACTGTAAAGTTCATCGTCATCCTTCGTGCGCGCCGTGTCTGCGTGCGCCTGCCTTCTGTGAACGGCCTGCGCCGCCCATTGCTTGCAGCGTTTTTCAAGCAATTTGACATGGCAGTCAAATGATTGCGTCTACAACGCAGGCCAGTCCAATTATTGCGTCTGCAACGCAGGCCAGTCAAATGATTGCGTCTGCAACGGCTGTAAAAGCGACGGTCTAGCTGTCCAGACGGCGCGGCTGCTCCGGGGTCTCTGGGGGATAAGCATAGGCGTTCGACAGGATCATGCCGCCCGCATCAAGGGCCTCGGACACCGGGTCATCTTCCTCGAAGGTGAATTCATAGGCGTCAAAGGGGAAGGCTGCGGCATCGACAAGGCCTTCGATCGACAGCAGGGAAATATCTTCGGCAGCCAGTTCTTCAACCAGCATCTGCAGGGCCTCGGACGCGCTTTCGGCCTTGATCACCACCAGTTGGTAGTGGCCTGCATATTCTTCTTCGTCCTCGTCGGCCCATTCGGGGTCGAAGGCGTCGATGCAGCAGGCATAGGCGCCCGACAGTGTGCCATCGGTTTCATCTGGTTCAAAGGGGTGCGCTTCGGTCACGCAAATTTCGCCCGATTCCTTTGCGGCGGCGACCATCTCGTCCATGTCCACTTCGAAGGGCACCACCTCTTCGTCAAAGTCCTCGGCGTCGCCTGCGAACAACACGCGGTCAAGACGCAGGCCGTTGGCCTGCACGGAATTGGACAGCACGGCCAGCGCCTCGGACAGATTGTCGGCCTCCAGCACGAAAAAGCGCGCCTCGCCGCCGTAATCCATGTCGTCCTGCATTTCGGCGGCGCCATTTGGGTCAAAGGCCTCGACGGCGGCGTAATAGGTTCCCATGGTCTGCCCTTCCTGTGGCTGTGGTTCGGGCCGCGCGGCCCTGTTGCGCGTCTCTATACTGTGACCGATTGGCAAGCGCCACCAGCTAGGACCGCACGGCCAGGCGGTGCCACAAGGACCACAGCGCCAAAACGGCTGCCAAGGCTCAGGCGGATAACATTGCCGCGCGTCATGGGCCATCACCGCGGTCAGCGGGGCAGCCCTTGCAGATGCTTCACCGCCCCGCCCCTTGCAGGGTCAGCCGTGGCTGAGCGTGGCCCCCAGCCCGGTCATCAGCCCCTCAAAGATCGGGAACGAGGTGACGATGGGGGAGGCGTCATCGACCGAAACCGCGTTTTTCGCAGCCATGCCAAGCACAAGGAAAGACATCGCGATACGGTGGTCGATGTGGGTCTTGCAGGTGGCCCCGCCGGGCACGCCGCCCGCACCCATACCGTGCACGATCAGGGTGTCTTCGTCTTCTTCAATCCGCACGCCACATGCCTCAAGCCCGCGCGCCATCGCGTCGATGCGGTCCGATTCCTTGACGCGCAACTCTTTGACACCGCGCATCACGGTTTTGCCATGGGCACAGGCCGCGACCACCGACAGGATCGGATATTCGTCGATCATCGACGGCGCGCGTTCTGGCGGAACTTCGATGCCCTGCATGGTGTCGGAAAAGCGCACGCGCAGATCGGCCACGGGTTCACCGCCTTCGGTGCGCGGGTTCTGGAATTCGATATCCGCGCCCATCTCGACCAGCGTCAGGTACAAGCCGTTGCGGGTCAGGTTCTGGCTGACGCCGGGCACCAGAATGTCCGAGCCATCGACGATCAGCGCGGCACAGACCGGGAAAGCGGCCGAGGACGGATCGCGCGGCACGGCGACGGTTTGCGGGCGCAACTCGGGCTGGCCTTGCAGGATGATGACGTTGCCTTCGGCGGTTTTCTCAACCGTCAACTGCGCGCCGAAACCCGACAACATCCGCTCGGAATGGTCACGGGTGGGTTCCTTTTCGATCACGACCGTTTCGCCGCGCACGTTCAGGCCCGCCAACAGAATTGCGGATTTCACCTGCGCCGAGGCAACAGGCAGGGCATAGCGCACCGGAACCGGGTTTGCCGCCCCCACCACGGTCATCGGCAGGCGGCCACCTTTGCGGCCATAAGCCTGCGTGCCAAACAGCGAAAGCGGATCGGTGACTCGGCCCATCGGGCGTTTGCGCAAGGAGGCGTCGCCGGTGAAGGTGACGGTCATCGGGGTGGTGGCCATGGTGCCCATGATCAGCCGGACGCCAGTGCCCGAATTGCCGCAGTCGATCACATCGGCGGGTTCCTGAAAGCCACCGACTCCGACACCATTGACCGACCAGATGCCGGGGCCATGTTGGGTGACCGTCGCGCCGAAGGCCTGCATGGCGCGGGCGGTATCCAGCACATCCTGACCTTCCAGCAATCCGGTGATCTTCGTCTCGCCCACCGCCATCGCACCAAAAATCAGCGCGCGGTGACTGATTGACTTGTCACCCGGAACCGAGGCCGTGCCACGCAGCGGGCCGGATTTATGGGCGGTCATGGGTTGGGCGGTGCCATGGGCGGACATGCGGATCTCCTGCGGTTTCGCCGGGTT
>CAZCFC010000300.1:0-3775 GCA_964497815.1 uncultured Cypionkella sp. | reverse complement strand
TCAAAGACATAGGCCGGATGATGCACCATCGGTGTGTCGCCGTTTCCCAAGAAGATATAGGCACCGGGACGGGCGTTCAGCATATAGCTGAAGTCTTCGGCGGCCATCATCGGGGCCACGTCGGTATCGACCGTACCGGCGATCCGTCTGGCGACTTCGGCAGCAAACCCGGTGTTTTGCGCCGCATTGACTGTCACCGGATAGCCGCGCCGATAGGTCACCTGTGCCACCGCCCCCAGCGCCTGCGCCGTGCCGATGGCGATCTGGGACAGCCGGCGCTCGACCAGATCCTGCACGCCCGGGTCCATTGTCCGCACGGTGCCGCGCAGGGTGACGATTTGCGGGATGACGTTGTCGGCATTGCTGTCGGTGCCGACGGTACAGACAGAGACCACCACCTGCCCAAGCGGATCGACATTGCGGCTTGCGATGGTTTGCAGGGAAAGGACGATCTGCGACGCCACCAGCAGGCTATCCACACAATCCTGCGGCTTGGCGGCATGACCACCCGTGCCTGTGACCACAATCTCGAACCGGTCGGCGGCTGCCATCATCGGACCGGGTCGGATCGCGAATTGTCCGACGGGAATGCCCGGCATGTTGTGCAGCCCATACACCTCCTGGATGCCGAAGCGGTCCATCATGCCGGCTTCGACCATCTCGCGCCCGCCGCCACCGCCCTCTTCGGCGGGTTGGAAGATCAGCACGGCGGTTCCGTCGAAGTTCCGCGTCTCGGCAAGATATTGTGCCGCCCCCAGCAGCATCGCGGTGTGGCCGTCATGGCCGCAGGCGTGCATCTTGCCGGGGGTAAGCGAGGCATAGGCGAGCCCGCTTTGTTCATGGATTGGCAGCGCGTCCATATCGGCACGCAGGCCGATCACGCGGTTGCCGGTGTCGGTCTTGCCCCGGATCACCACGACGACGCCGGTGCGCCCGATGCCTTCCACCACCTCATCGGCCCCAAAGCCCCGGCACAGATCGGCCACACGGGCGGCGGTGCGGTGGACATCGAACATCAATTCGGGGTGCCTGTGGAAATCATGCCGCCATGCGGTGATCTGCGGCAACATCTCGGCAAAGCGGTTCTTGACGGGCATAGGGGCCTCCTTTGGCGGCAGATTGAGCCAACCCTGCTGGCCCTGCAACCCCATCAACCGAACTTGCGCGGCGCGTCCAGTGCAAGCCCGGTGCCGACCGACCCCAGCATGTCGCCCGTGGCAATCGCCACGCCCGGCAAGGCCGCCTGCACACAGGCCCGCAGCACCGGCAACCCGCTGGACCCGCCGGTCATGAACACGGTGCCAATATCGGCAGCCTGCAAGCCCGCCTGCGCCAGAACCGAGGCCAGCATTGCCGAGATCCGCGTGACGGGGGTGGCAACCGCCTCGTCAAAACGCGCGCGCGTGGCCATCGGGTTCGGGCCGCCGGTAAAGGCCGACAAGGCGATGCGCGCAGCCTCATGATCCGACAGCGCGATCTTGGCAGCCTCGACCGACATGGCGATGGAATGGCCGTGGCGTTCGGTGACAACCTTGACCAACCTGTCCAGCAGTTCGATGCGGTCCACCACATGCCGCAGCGCCTTCAAATCGGTCAGACAGCGCTGCGTGTACAGCATGTTGATGCGGTGCCAGGTTGCCAGATCCAGAAAATAATGGTTCGGCATCAGGCCCCTGCCACCGCCGGTGCTGGCCTTGAAGCCCAACAGCGGCATCACGTCGGCCAGGCTGAGCAGCCGATCAAAATCGGTGCCCCCCACCCGGATACCATCATTGGCCAGAATATCGCCGCCCCGGTCCACGGCGCGCGCGCGTTCGGGCGACACCCGCACGATGGAAAAATCCGACGTGCCGCCGCCGATATCGACAATCAGCACCAGCTCTTCGCGGGCGATGCCTTGCTCGTATTGCAGCGCGGCGGCGATGGGTTCGTATTGAAACGCAACCTCGGTAAACCCGGTCGCGCGCGCGATATCCTCCAGAACCCCCTGCGCCTTGGCATCGCCTGCGGCATCATCATCAACAAAATGCACAGGACGACCCAGCACCACCTGACGCAACGCCCCGGCCTCTTTCTCCATCCGCGCGTGCAGATGGTGAAAGAACCGCGCCAATACATCCTTGAACGACACCGTCCGCGCGCCGATGCGGGTTTTCTCGTCGATCAAAGACGACCCAAGCGTGCTTTTCAAACCGCGCAGCAGCCGTCCATCATCGCCGCGCACATAGGCCGCAATTGCCGCGCGCCCGTATTCGGGTGCCGCGCCATCGCTTTCCCAGAACACCGCCGAGGGCAGCGTCACATGGTCGTCTTCCAACGCCACCAACCACGCGCGGTTTGCATCCGCCAGCGCCACAGTCGAATTCGAAGTGCCAAAGTCAATCCCGCAATACACAGCCATCACCACAGTCCCTTTGGCAAAACGCCGCGTTTATCCGCAGGTCAGGCGGCTGTAAAGTCGCGGCAACCCCCAAGTCATCCTCTGTGCTGAAATATCCCCCCCGGAGGGTTCGCCCTGTCCACCATCCCGACGTCAACCGAATGGGCGCAAGGCGCGGTTTCCCCCTGCCGTCACAATGACGGCCCCGGTACGATCTTGCTGCCATCGCTGAACCGCGACAGCCGAAAGCGCGACAGGTCATGTCCCACCGCGTTGCCTGCCACCAGATCGGCCACAACCCGCCCGACGCCCGGTCCGATGCCAAAACCATGGCCGCTGAGACCCGTCGCAACCACCAGCCCGGGCACGGCCGCCACCCGGTCGATCACCGGGACCACATCGGGCATGGTGTCGATCATGCCGCCCCAGACCGATTTCAGCGCAACCGTCCCCAAGGCCGGGAAAGCAGCCTGAAACTCGGCCACCACGGCCGCCAGCGCCGATGTGTTCGGGTTCGGGTTCAGCACCCGCAGGCGTTCAAAGGGCGACACCTGGTCGCCCGACCAGCGCCGGGGGGTGGTCCAGGCGTCGGGAAAATCCTGTGGCGCAGCAGCGCGGAAACGGGTGGACGTGAAATCCTTTTTCAACACTGGCAGAAACGTCAGCAGGTTGCGGACGGCATCCGGGCCGATGAAGAAATCATGGCTGCCCCCCGGTGCCAGCGTATAGCCGCCATCCAGACGCCGCCGAAACGCAAAGCGGTCATCGACAGCATTGCCCGCAAACACTTGCGGCAGGCTTTCGGTGGCGGCAACGCTGGCCAAGACCGCAAGTTGCGGGATGTGCACCCCTTCGGCCCGCAAAAACAGCGATGACCACGCCCCGCCCGCCACCACCACCTGATCGCAGGTGATGCGACCGCGTTCGGTGATCACCCCCGCCACGCGGCCAGCGGCCCGGTCCAACCGGCGCACCGCACAATCCTCGACAATCACCGCCCCGCGCGACGCGGCCCCCTCGGCCAGCATCGGCACCGCAAACCATGGCTCTGCCCGCGCATCCGAGGGCGTCAACAGCCCGCCGATCCACGGCCCAGCCGTCCCCGTCAGCCGCGACTGCACCTGACGTTGGTCAAGCAACTGCGTGTCCAGCCCATGGCCCTGCGCCCCCGCCATCCATGCGGCATAGCTTGCCAGCTCTGCTTCGGTCCGGGCCAGATACAGCACGCCTTCTTGCCGGAACCCCAACCCCGCCCCGAATTCTTGCGCCAAGGCCTGCCAGATCCGCAGGCTTTCCACCATGATCGGCAGTTCGCCATAGGCGCGGCCCTGTTGGCGGATCCAACCCCAGTTGCGCCCCGATTGCTCACCCGCGATACGGCCTTTTTCGCACAGG
>CAZCFC010000299.1:0-3780 GCA_964497815.1 uncultured Cypionkella sp. | reverse complement strand
GGCATTGGGAGCGGATCGCCACCGAGATCGTGCTGCCGTTCGAGTTCTTTCCGGATGGTTGGGAACTGGCCGACGACTGAGCCTGTTGCGGGCGGTTGCTGAATTGAGCGGCTGCGCCGCGCGGCCATGTCTTGGGCCCCGGCTGCGCCCGACCCCTTCGGAAAAGGCGCTCCGCGCGGGAGTATTTGCAAAACAGCAATCGTGCGGGAATTGGACGGGTATTGGACGGGGCGCGTCTGAGCCGTCAGGCTTTGGTGCCGGATCAGACGGCCACGGGCGGGGCGGCAGCCTTGGGGGGCGGCGGGTCTGGCTGCGGCGCGGGGGGCGAGATGGGCAACAGCGGGCAAATGGGTGGTGAGGATTGGTTGGCGGCCGGGTTTCGGGTGCTGCTGCGGCAGGGGCCAGCGGCGGTGCGGCCCGAGGTTTTGGCGCAGGATCTGGGGGCAAACGAGGCGGATTTCCACAGGCATTTCCCCGATATGGCGGTGTTTCGCGCCGAGATGTTGGCGGATTGGGCGGCGCGGGCCTATGGCGATGTGATGGCCGGGGTTGAGGCGGAAGCGGGTCCGGCGGCGCAGTTGTGGCGGATGGGGCAGCTGTTGGTCAGCCATCCGGGCGCTGCGGAAGACGCCGCCATGCGGATATGGGCACGCGAAAATGCGGCGGTGGCGCAGGCTGTGGCCGAGTTGGACGCGCGGCGGCTGAATGCCGTCAAGGCGCTGTGTCTGGCGGCAGGGGCCAGTGATCCGGAGGTGCCGTTGCTGATCTATGCGCTGAGTGCGGGCTATGCGGCTGTGGCCCCGCCCGGACGGGCAGGGGCCGGGATGCAGACATTGCTGCGGCTGGCCGGGATCAGCCCGGCCGCCCGCCGATCCATGTAGCGCGGATGGCGCGGTCGTCGCCCAGCATGATGGTGGGGAACAGCGCCTGCCACAGATCGCCCGCGCGGCGGGTGGCCTGTTCGATGGCGGGGGTGGATTGCAGATCGAGGATGGTCAGATCGGCCTCCAGTCCCGGGGCGATGTTGCCGATCTGGTGTTCGGCATGCAGGGCGCGGGCCGAGCCGACGGTGGCCAGCCACCACAATTGCGACGGGTGCAGGGCCTGACCACGCAGTTGCGCGACCTCATAGGCGGCGGCCATGGTGTGCAGCATGGAAAAGGATGATCCGCCGCCGGTGTCGGTGGCCAGACCCACGCGCAGGGACTGCGCCAGCCCCATGTCAAACAGGCCCGAGCCGATGAAGGTGTTCGACGTCGGGCAATGCACCAGTGACGCCCCGGCCTCGCGCAAGCGGTCTTTTTCGCGCGCGGTCAGGTGGATGGCGTGGCCATAGACCGCACCTGTCCGCAGCAGTCCCTGCGACTCGTAGGTGTCGAGATAATCGCGCGACTGCGGGAACAGGTCTTTGACCCATGCAATTTCGTCGGTTTGTTCGGACAGATGGGTTTGCATCAGGCAATCGGGGTGTTCTTTCCACAATTGCCCCATGGCCGCCAGTTGCTCGGGCGTTGAGGTGGGCGAAAAGCGGGGGGTGATGACGTAGGACAGGCGGTCGACCCCGTGCCATTTTTGCAGAAGGCGTTTGCTGTCGTCATAGGCGGATTGCAAGGTGTCGCGCAGGCCATCGGGGGCGTTGCGGTCCATGCAGGTTTTGCCCGCCCAGGCCCGCAGGCCCCGCGCCTGTGCGGCGGTGAAAAAGGCATCCACCGATTCGGGGTGGATGGTGGCGTAGCTGCACATCGAGGTGGTGCCGTGGGCGCGGGCCAGATCGAAGTAGCGGTTGGCGACATCATCGGCGTAATCGCGCGAGGCAAAGCGCATTTCCTCGGGGAAGGTGTAGCTGTTCAGCCAGTCGATCAGCCGCTTGCCCCATGAGGCGATGATGGCGGTTTGCGGATAATGCACATGCGCGTCGATGAAGCCCGCCGAAATCAGGCAGCGGCCGTAATCGGTGACCTGCGCCCCGGGATACTGGGCGCGCATCTGGTCCGCAGGACCGACGGCCAGGATTTTTCCGGCATTGACCACAACCGCGCCATGGCTTTCATGTTGGGCCGCGTCGGGGCCGATGGCAAAGGGGTCGCCGTTGAAGGACAAAACCTGCCCCAGAAGAATATCCATGCTGTCACACTCCGCTTGCCAAACCCTGTTAGACTATAGGCTTATGAAATGGCGGTAAATTTCCGCGACTCCTCTGTTTCAATGAAACAGCTTTCGATAAAGAGGGGGAATAGGGGGCGCATATGGCCGAAGATCTGGCACTGATGGACGAGGATGAGGTCCACGCAGATCGCGTGGCGGCCATTCTTGAGGCCGTTGAGGCGGGCGATGCCGCACGTCTGGCGCGGTTGCTGGAACCCTTGCACGCCGCCGACGTGGCCGACCTGCTGGAGCAGATCGGCGGCAGTGATCGCCGGGCGCTGCTGGCGCTGTGGGCCGGGGAAATTGACGGCGAGTTGCTGTCGGAACTGGACGAATCCATCCGCGAAGAGGTTATCGAATCGCTGCCGCGCGAAGTGGTGGCCGAGGCCATGCGCGAGCTGGACTCGGATGACGTCGTCGACATTCTGGAAGATCTGGATGCGCCGCAGCAAGACCTGATCCTTGGCGCGCTGGAGGATGCCGACCGGGTGGCGGTTGAGGCGGCCCTGGCCTTTCCCGAGGAATCCGCCGGCCGGTTGATGCAGCGCGAGGTGGTGGTGGCCCCCGAACACTGGACCGTGGGCGAAGCTATTGATTTTCTGCGCGAAACCGAACATTTGCCGGACCAGTTCTATCACGTCATCCTGACCGATCCGCGGATGAAACCTGTGGGCTATGTGACGCTGGGGCGGCTGTTGTCGTCGCGGCGGGACATTCGGCTGAAGGACATTCTGGAGGACAGTTTCCGCACGGTTCCGGCCACGGAATCAGAGGCGGATGTGGCCTATATGTTCAACCAGTACCACCTGATTTCGGCACCGGTCGTGGATGCGTCGGGGCGGTTGGTGGGGGTGATCACCATTGATGACGCCATGAACGTGCTGGACGAGGAACATGAGCAGGACATGCTGCGTCTGGCCGGGGTGGGCGACGAATCCAGCCTGTCTGACGGGGCTTTTGCCACCGCCCGGCAGCGCCTTCCGTGGCTGGTGGTGAACCTGTTCACGGCGTCGATTTCGGCCTTCGTCATCTCGCGGTTCGAATCGACCATCGCGGCCTTGGTGACGCTGGCGGCGCTGATGCCGATCGTGGCGTCAACCGGAGGGATTGCAGGGACGCAATCGCTGGCGGTGGCGGTGCGGGCGCTGGCGACGCGCAGTCTGACGTCGGCCAACGCCAAGCGGGTGGTTCTGCGTGAACTGATCGGCGGGTTGCTGAACGGTGTCGGGTTGGCGATCATTCTGGGGCTGGCCGGGTTTCTGATCTTTGGCGATTGGAAACTGGGGGTGGTTCTGGGGGTGGCCATGATCTGCAACCAGATCGTGGCCGCGATGGGCGGGGTTCTGGTGCCCTTGGGGTTAAGCCGGATGAAGCTTGACCCGGCGCTTGCCTCGGGTACGTTTGTGACAACGCTGACGGATGTTCTGGGCTATCTGACTTTTCTGGGGCTGGCGAGCATGTTCTTGTTATGATGGATAAATCTGCTGCGCGAAAGGCGGCCTTTGCCGCGCGGAAAACCGCCTTTGCCGCCGGGCAGGGGCAGGCGGCCGAGATTTTGGCTGATTATCTGGCCGATCACCGGGGCAAGGCTTTGGCCGGTTATATGGCGATGCGGACGGAAATAGATCCTTTGGC
>CAZCFC010000298.1:0-3798 GCA_964497815.1 uncultured Cypionkella sp. | reverse complement strand
GATTGGCCGCCGGAAAACATCGAAGATCTGGCCAAGCGTTTCGAAGACCAGTTCTAAGAATTAGGGGGGTGGCAACACCCCCCGAAATGCCCGGACCGCCGGGGAAAGCACGGGTTGAACAAACCCCAAGGTGAGCGGGACCAAAAGTAGGCCCTGCCGGACAAAGCAAAACACAGCGTCTAGGAGATTCCGATGCGTCACTCTCACGGCTACCGTAAGCTGAACCGCACCCATGAACACCGCAAAGCGATGTTCGCAAACATGGCCGGTTCGCTCATCGAGCATGAGCAAATCAAAACCACCTTGCCGAAAGCCAAGGAACTGCGCCCGATCATCGAAAAGCTGATCACCCTTGCCAAGCGCGGCGATCTGCACGCTCGTCGTCAGGCTCATGCGCAGCTGAAGCAAGACATCCACACCGCACGCCTGTTCGAAATCCTCGGGCCGCGTTACGCCACCCGTCAGGGCGGTTACGTCCGCGTGCTGAAGGCCGGCTTCCGTTATGGTGACATGGCTCCGATGGCTATCATCGAGTTTGTGGATCGTGACCCGTCGGCAAAGGGCGCCGCTGACCACGCCCGTACCGCTGCAGAAGACGCTGTCGAGGCGTAAGCCTGACAACCGGCTCCGGCATTTCCATCTGAAAAGGCCCGCTCTTCGAGCGGGTCTTTTTTTTCAATCAATATGATCGAATTTGACCTAAAAGGATAATGTCGCCACCCAAATGATCTGCTTAGGGTTGACCTCACAGCCGTTCATTGCAACGGATGAAGGAACGCAGGGAATCGCAAGAGGCGTCGGGTGTGGGCAGATCGGCAGAAGTAGATGAGCGGCTGGCAAGACTGACAGTGCTTGCACCGTCCGGGTATGCCTTGGGTTTGCACATCCGCTTTGCCTCGGCCCTGATCATGGTTCAAACCTATGACCCGCGCTGGATCGAGGTCTACACCCAGCAGGGCTACATGATGGTTGACCCGCTGGTGTCATGGGCCTTTGCCACTGAGGGCACCCGTCGCTGGAGCGAACTTGACACGCCAGACCCCGAAAACATCCTGCACCTGGCCGCCACCTTTGGCCTGAATTTCGGTGTGGCCGTTTCGCACGGTCCTGCCGCATCGCGCAGCATTGGCGGCTTTGCACGCGATGACCGCGAATTTCTGGATGACGAGATTGCCCAGATTTCCGAACTTGTCCGGGCCTTGCATCAGGAAACCACCCCCCCCGAGCACCTTTCGACCGCACAGGTCGAGGCCCTTCGCCTGATTGCCAACGGTTATCGCTATGCTGACGCGGCAGCATACCTGGCGATTTCCGAAAGCGCCCTGAAAGCGCGTTTGCGGACGGCCCGTGAACGTTTGCTTTGCCGCACGACAGCCGAGGCTATCCAACGAGCGGCCGCAAACAAGCTCTTTTGATCCAAAGCCCCGGCTGAAATCTTTGACCGAAGCTGGAGGATCCAATGCAAACGACCACTCTCTCTTTCCAAAACTTCCACTCTCATGGCTCGTTGTTCAGCAATGTGCTGCGCGCGCGCCGCGAAACCTTTATTGTCCAACGCAAATGGGATCTTCCCGAAGCCGATGGCATGGAGTTCGACCAGTATGACACCCCGCAAAGCCGCTGGATTGCGGTGCATGAAGACGGTGTCGTGCTTGCAGGTATTCGCCTGACGCCGACGACGGCGCGTTGCGGCATCTATTCCTACATGATCCGCGATGCGCAGGCCGGTTTGCTGGACACCATCCCGCAAAACCTGCTGTTCGAGGCGGCCCCGGTGTCGCCGTTCGTCTGGGAAACCAGCCGGGTGTTCATCGCCCGAGATGTGCCCTCTGACCTGCGCAGCAAAGTGCAGCGCGATCTGATGAGCGAGATGGTGACATCGGCACAAGCGCTGGGTGCCACCAGCCTGTTGGGCCTGTGCCCGTCGATCTGGAGCCGCTGGATGCGCCGCATCGGTTTCCAGACCCGTGCCGCGGGGCCGGTGATGGATATCGGCGGCGTTCCGAACCAATGCGTTGAAATGTCCTGCCCCAAGCTTCTGCATTGAATGTGGTCAGGTTGGATGGAGACACCCTAACCGGACAAGGCCGCCGCGCAGGGTACGCGGGGGCTGGCTTCGGTTCCATGGAACCTGATTTGCACCACTTTGGCCGCAGTTCTTGCCACGCTTTGTTGGGTGGGCGTGGCAGATGCAACCGGGCGGGGGCGATTGACAAATCGGCTTTCGCCCGGCCGCGATGCGACCTATTCTGGGGCCATGGCTGATCTTTTTGACACTGATGCCCCCCATGATGGCACCCCTCCGCCCGAGGCCCCGCGCCCCTTGGCCGATCGGCTGCGTCCGCGCAGTCTGGCTCAGGTGATCGGGCAGGGCCATGTGCTTGGTCCCGAAGGCCCGCTGGGCGCGATGTTGGCTGCGCGCAGCCTGTCGTCGCTTATCTTGTGGGGGCCGCCCGGTGTGGGCAAAACCACCATCGCGCGGCTGCTGGCCGCCGAAACCGATCTGGCCTTCGTGCAGATATCCGCGATCTTTACCGGTGTGCCAGACCTGCGCAAAGTCTTCGAAGCCGCAAAAATCCGCCGCCAGAACGGGGGGCAAGGCAGTCGGGGGACGCTGTTGTTCGTCGATGAAATCCACCGGTTCAACAAAGCCCAGCAAGACGGCTTTCTGCCCTACATGGAGGACGGCACGATCCTTCTGGTCGGTGCCACCACGGAAAACCCCAGCTTTGAACTGAATGCCGCCCTTTTGTCGCGTGCTCAGGTCATCGTGCTGGAACGGCTTACCCTGACCGAACTGGAACTGCTGGCCCAACGCGCCGAACAAGAGTTGGGTCGCGCCTTGCCCCTTGACGGTGCTGCGCGTCTATCGATGATAGACATGGCCGATGGCGATGGCCGCGCCTTGCTGAACCTGATCGAACAGGTTGCGGCGTGGAAAGTCGACAAACCGCTGACGCGCGAACAGTTGTCCACCCGTCTGATGCGCCGTGCGTCCAAATACGACAAATCCGGCGAGGAACATTACAACCTGATTTCCGCCCTGCACAAATCGGTGCGCGGTTCAGACCCCGACGCGGCGCTTTACTGGTTTGCCCGCATGCTTGAGGGGGGCGAAGACCCCCGCTTTCTGGCCCGCCGCATCACCCGCATGGCGGTGGAGGACATCGGGCTTGCCGACCCGCAGGCGCAGCAGGTCTGCCTTGAATCGTGGAACACCTATGAACGGCTGGGCAGTCCCGAGGGCGAGTTGGCGCTTGCGCAGGCGCTGGTCTATATCTCGCTCGCCCCCAAATCCAACGCGGTCTATGTGGCCTACAAGGCCGCCCGCAACGCCGCCCGTGAAACCGGCAGCCAGCCGCCGCCCCTGCACATCCGAAACGCGCCGACCAAGCTGATGAAAGACATCGGCTATGGCGCGGGCTATGCCTATGACCACGACGCCGAAGACAGCTTTTCGGGACAGAACTACTTCCCCGACGGCATGAAGCGCCCGGTCTACTACATCCCGCCCGAGCGCGGCTTTGAGCGCGAGTTGAAAAAGCGGATCGACTACTTTGTCAAACTGCGCGCCAAACGGAACCCTGACGCGTAGGTGGGGCTTCAGCCCAACTCTGCCAACCCCCGTTGACAAATCCCCCATCCGCGCCCAAGGAAACCTGATGATCTGGACTCTTTCCCAAGTCGCCCTTGGCGGCGCAATCGGCTCTGTCTTGCGCTACGTCACCGTGACGGCCATTGGCGCGCCGCTTGCCACGTTCATCGTCAACGTCGCAGGCAGTTTTGTCATGGGCGTGC
>CAZCFC010000297.1:0-3831 GCA_964497815.1 uncultured Cypionkella sp. | reverse complement strand
CTCCGACAGGCGTTTCTGGCTTTCATCGGGGATGCACAGTTGGTGATTCACAACGCTGCTTTCGATATGAAATTCCTGAACCACGAACTGAAAACGGTGGGTTTGCCCGAAATCCCCTACCCCCGCGCCACCGATACGCTGATGATCGCGCGGCGTAAATTTCCCGGTTCTCCGGCATCTCTGGATGCCCTCTGCCGCCGCTTTGGTGTCGATAACTCGTCACGCGAAAAGCACGGGGCACTGCTTGATTCTGAAATTCTGGCCGAGGTTTATCTCGAGTTGGTCGGCGGCCGTCAGCCTGATTTTGGACTGAACCCGGCGGCGCAATCCAACTTGTCCGGGGCCAGCCAAGTGGCCAATGACTGGCGGCCGCGTCCACGCACAATGCCTCTTCCCTCTCGCCTGACCATAGAGGAAAGCGCCGCCCATGCCGTGTTCGTCGACAAGCTGGGTGATGCGGCGATCTGGAAAAAGCGGCTTTAGATTGCAAGGGCCGGCCCAACAGGACCTGCCCTCGCCGTCGTCACGCGCTTAGTTCGGTTGGGCAACCGCGGCCTGCGCCTGGGCACGGCGCTGCAATTCGGTGCGGTACAGCGCCAGGAAATCCACCGTGTCGATATTCAGCGGCGGGAAACCGCCGTCGCGCGTCACATCCGAGATGATCCGGCGTACAAACGGGAACAACAGGCGCGGGCATTCGATCAGAAGGAACGGGTGAAGTTGATCCTCCGGGACGCCTTCGACATGAAAAATGCCGCCGTAATCACACTCCAACAGGAACAGCGTGTCGCCATTCACCTTGTTTTTTGACGTGACCTTGAACTTCGTCACCACATCAAACTGATGGTCCTGGGCGCGCTTGCGGGCGTCAAGGCTGACCGCAACCTGAATATCGGGCTGCACGTCGCCGCCTGTCAGGCCTTTCTGGGCCACCATGTTTTCGAACGACATGTCGCGCACGTATTGTGCCAGCACAGACATCTTGATTTGCGGCGCGCCGCCAGTCTCTTCGGCCATCCGACCCACTCCCTTGGAAATTCGCACCCCCTCCTAGCAGGTCACGCGCTTCCCCTCAATGGCGAGTCCATTTCGATGGTCCGCCCAGCTTGTCCCGATCTGGCACCACCTCTTCAAACTCTGCGTCCACCCAATCGTCGGCGGGCGGGCGTGGCGCGCCAAAGCCCCGCGCCGCTACAAAGCCATCAAACCGTACGCGGCGCGCCAGAAAGCCTATCAGAATCCGGCGCAGTGGCGGGATCATCAGCAGGAAACCCAAAGTATCGGTGAAAAAGCCCGGCAGAATCAGCATGAAGCCGCCGATCAGGATCAACGCCCCATGGGCAAGCGGCGAGATCGGATCACCCGTCACCCCGGCCGCTTGAATATCCCGCAGCACCCCCATGCCCTGCCAACGCACCAGAAATGCCCCCAAAACGCCGGTTCCCAGCACGATCGCCAGTGTCGGCCACAGCGTCAGCCACCCGCCCACGGTGACAAACAGGGCAATTTCGATCAGCGGCACCAGCAGAAACAGCGCAAAAACCCACATCGTCGCACCTCCAAAGGTTTCCGCGCCCCAAATGGTAGACTTGCGCGCACCCAGCACCTACATAGGGATCAAGCGCCCGGTCCGCCAACCCCCCGGGCAGGTTTCGAGGGTCCGATGAATTCTTCCCTGCTTCAATTGCTTGTCCTGGCCGGGATCGCCGTGTTTCTGGTGCTGAAACTGCGTTCGGTGCTGGGCACCCGTGAAGGCTTTGAAAAGCCGCCTATTCCGGTTGATGATGCGCGCCCCAAGCCCAAGCGCGATTTTGAGGTGATCGAAGGCGGCCCCGATCGTGACATCATTGATCACGTTCCCGAGGGGTCCGACTCGGCACGCGCCCTGGCCGCGATGAAGCAGGCCGAGCCGTCCTTTAACGTCAACGAATTCCTGCGTGGCGCACGCGGTGCCTATGAAATGATCCTGATGGCATTCGAGCGGGGCGAATTGGACAAGATACGGCCCTTCCTGTCGGACGAGGTCGAGGCAAGCTTTGGTGCGGCCATTGACGCCCGTGACCGCGAAGGCCGCACGGTTGAGGCGAATTTCCTGGGCTTGCGCGAAATCACCCTGAGCGATGCCGAGTTTGACAGCACCAGCCGCACCGGCGAAATCACTGTCCGGTTCGTTGGAGAGTTGACAGTGGTGGTACGCAACAAGGCGGGCGAAGTGGTTGAAGGCTCTGCCACAGACATCAAGCGGCAGCGTGACAGTTGGACCTTTGCGCGCCGGATGGGTGTTCAGGACCCCAACTGGCAGCTGGTCGCAACGTCCGATTGATCCGGGGAACGGATGCGTGCCTTGCTTTGCGCCATGGCGGTTGTGATGACAACCTCGTCCCCCGCTTTGGCGCAAATGCTTGATTTTGAAAGCCTGGATGGCTGGGCGCAGGATGATCACCGCGCCGCTTTGGTGGCGTTTATGGAAACCTGTGAAACGCTGCAGGATGATTGGGCACCGATCTGCCGCCTGGCAGCCGATGCTGGGGCCACAGATGCCTCGGCGCGCGCGTTTTTTGAGTTGATGTTCAAACCGGTGCAAATCGGCAATCCTCCTGCCCTTTTCACCGGCTATTATGAACCCGAACTGCGCGGCTCATCCAGCCGCACCCCGCGCTTTGCCTACCCCATCTACGCCCGCCCGCCAGAGTTGCAGGACGGTCAGGTCTATTATGACCGCGCTGCCATCGAACGTGGGGCCTTGCGGGGGCGTGGCCTTGAAATTGCGTGGCTGGAAGACCCGGTTGAGGTGTTTTTTCTGCATATTCAAGGGTCTGGCCGCATCCGGATGACAGATGGTCGCGTGATCCGTGTCGGCTATGCCGGACGCAACGGCCATGCTTATCGGTCTGTCGGACAAGAGATGGTCGCGCGTGGCACTTTGACCGCCGATGAGGTTTCGGCGCAGGGCATCAAGTCCTATGTGCGCAGCAACCCGGTTACGGGCAATGATCTGCTGAACGTGAATCCGTCCTATATCTTCTTCCGCAATATCGGCGATTTGCCTGCCGACAAGGGGCCTATCGGGGCTATGGGCCGGTCAATCACCAGCCTGCGTTCTGTTGCCATAGATCCGGCCTATACCCCTTTGGGTGCGCCGGTATGGATCGAGAAAGATGGCAACACTCCCATTCGCAGGCTGATGGTGGCCCAAGACACCGGCGGTGCCATCAAGGGGGCGCAGCGCGCGGACATCTTCTTTGGCACCGGCGCGCAGGCCGGTGAGGCCGCAGGCACCGTCAAGGATGGTGGCCGGATGATCGTTTTGCTGCCCATCGACCGGGCCTATGCCATGCTGCCTGAAGGCTGATCATGGGACGCCGCCGCACACTGCGCCCCGAAGAAGAGGAAATCTGGCAAGCCGTCGCACGAACGGCCAAGCCGATGCACGCCCGCCCGCACAGTTTTGCGAAAAACCCTGATGCTGCGGCGCATCCGATTTCCTTTCACCCTGAACCAGTTCCGCCGATGGCCCATGCGCAGCCCCGGTTGCCGCTTTTCCAATTGGGTGAAAAGGCCCGCGTGCATCGCGGCCATGATTTGGCCCCCAGTCTGCCCAGCAGTCTGGCCACCGCGCCGCTGCAGATGGACGCCAAAACCCACGGCAAGATGACCCGAGGCAAGCTTTCCCCAGAAGCGCGGATCGACCTGCACGGCCTGACACTGTCCGAAGCCCACCCCGAGCTGATCCGCTTTGTCCTGAACGCCCAATCGGCAGGACTGCGGCTTGTGCTGGTCATCACCGGCAAGGGCAAACGCGGAGTGGACATTGGGCCCATTCCCCAACGG
>CAZCFC010000296.1:0-3842 GCA_964497815.1 uncultured Cypionkella sp. | reverse complement strand
CTGTGACCCATGTGATCTATGCCGCCGCAGATGCCGCAGGGATCACCCGCACGACCCGCAGCCCAGAAGACATCGCCGACCGCGCCCTGTTGGCCATGATCATGGAGGCCATCCAGATCCTTGAGGAAGGTATCGCAGCCAGGCCCTCGGACATCGACCTGGTGATGGTCCACGGTTACGGCTTCCCGCGCTGGCGGGGCGGGCTCATGCATCATGCCGATGTGATCACGCCGCCCGTTCTTTTGGCCCGGCTGGAAACCTTCGTCGCCGAAGACCCCCTGTCCTGGAAGGTCCCCGCGCTTTTGCGCCGCCTTGTCGCCGAGGCGCGCCCCTTCAACAGCCTGAATTGAGGACGCCATGAACCAAGTCTTTCTTTGTGACTATATCCGTACCCCCATCGGTCGCCACGGCGGCGCCCTGTCAAAGATGCGCCCCGATGACCTTGCGGCCCTGCCGCTGGCCGAACTGCTGCGACGCAACCCTGGCATGGACCCCAAGGCGATCGAAGAAGTCTGGCTGGGCTGCGCCAACCAGGCGGGCGAAGACAACCGCAACGTCGCCCGCATGGGCGCCCTTCTGGCAGGGCTGCCTGACACCGTCCCAGGCGTCACAGTTAACCGGCTGTGCGGGTCAGGGATGGAAGCTGTGATCTCGGCTCTTCGCGCCATCAAGTTAGGGGAAATGGAGCTGGCCATCGCGGGCGGCGTCGAAAGCATGAGCCGCGCGCCTTTCGTGCTGCTGAAGTCCGAAAGCGCCTTTTCCCGCAACGTGGCGATGGAAGACACGACCATCGGCTGGCGCTTCATCAACCCCCTGATGCACAAGGCCTACGGCACGGATTCGATGCCCGAAACCGCGCAGAACCTGGCGGACGAGATGAACATCTCCCGCGATGCGCAGGATGCCTTCGCCCTGGACTCGCAGCACAAGGCCGGGGTGGCGATGGGTTCGGGGCGCTTCGCCCACGAAATCCTGCCCGTGTCGGTCCCCGCGGGCAAGAGCAAGGTCGCCGAGGTCATCCAGGACGAACACCCCCGCCCCGAGACGACCCTGGCCGAGCTGGCCCGGCTACGGCCGATCACGCGGCCGGATGGGTCGGTGACGGCGGGCAATGCGTCTGGGGTGAACGATGGGGCGGCGGGTCTGATCCTGGCCTCAGAGGCTGCGGTGGCGCGCCACGGGCTGCGGCCCTTGGCGCGCGTGGTCAGTGGAGCCTCGGCCGGAGTGGCGCCGCGCATTATGGGCTATGGCCCGGTGCCTGCGGTGCAAAAGCTGCTGGCCCAGCATGGGCTGACCACCTCCGACATCGACCTCTTCGAACTGAACGAGGCCTTTGCCGCCCAGGTCCTGGCCTGCCTGCAGGGTCTGGAGATTGCGGCCGATGACCCCCGCGTCAACCCCAACGGCGGCGCTATTGCCCTGGGTCACCCCTTGGGCATGTCCGGCGCCCGCATCACCGGCAGCGCGGCGCTGGAGCTGGCGCGAGGCTCTGCCCGCCGCGCCGTCGTCTCGATGTGTGTCGGCGTGGGCCAGGGCGTGGCCCTGCTGCTCGAGCGGGTCTGAACTTCGGGCCATATCCCCATTCAGTCCTGGGGCCGCCCCGCCCCTGACCCCTTACTCGCCCGCAGTCATCAGGCTGCGGGTTTTTTCTTGCGCCCCTTGGTGCCAAAGCAAAAAGCCAAGGCACCGAAATGCCTTGGCTCTCTTGTCGGACGGCAGCTGACGGGACCTTCAGACGCCACCCATTCAGCCGGGAAGTTTCTTCCCCCCAGACTTACTTGCTCAGGTCGATCAGGATCTTCAGCTGGGTGCCAGCCGGGTCCAAAAGCGCGTCAAAGCCCTCCTTGATCGCGGTGTCCAGCGTCACGGTCTTGGTAACAACCTTGCGTGCCGGGATCTGGCCCGAAGCAATCAGACGCATCACGCGCGGCCACATCTGGGACGTGTAGGCCCAGGAGCCGCGGATATCGATGTCCTTGTAGACGACGTTGAACCAGTTGATCGGCGCCTCGCCCGCATGCAGGCCGATCTGCACCACCGTGCCGCGCTTGCGCACCGCATCGACACAAGCCTGAAGCGCCAGCGTGTTGCCCACGCATTCCAGCGCGACGTCACAGCCCACATGACCCTCGGTCGCAGCCCGGATCACGTCGCCGACGTTCTGTTCACGCGGGTTGATGGTGACCACGTCGGGGATGATCCCCTTGGCGATAGCCAGACGCGTGCCATTGGGGTCCGAAACGAACAACTGCGTGGCACCCGCCGCGCGGGCGGCCAAGAGCGTCAGCAGGCCGATCGGGCCGGCCCCGGTGACCAACACGGAATCCCCCGCCTTCACCCCGGCACGTTCGACGCCATAGACAGCGACAGCGGTCGGTTCGACCAGTGCCGCATCTTCATCCGACAGGTTGTCCGGAACCTTGAAGACGCAATACCCCTTCAGCAAACTTTCTTGCGCCATGCCACCGCCGATCCACGACAGGCCGGCAATCTGCAGATTGTCCGACAGGTTGAAATGGCCCAGGTCGGTGAAGTAATCCCCACCGCGCGGCGTCATGAAGGGCTGGACGGAGACTCGGTCACCGACCTTAACATGGGCGACCTTCTTGCCCACCTTGGTGACGACGCCACCATATTCATGGCCCAGAACCTGGCTGACCGCGGCGCCCGATGCATCCTTGGGCACGAAGATCGGCCCATAGGCATATTCGTGCAAGTCCGTGCCGCAGATGCCGACAAAGCGGTTCTGGATCACCACCTCGTCATCGGCCGGCTCGGTCGGTTGCGCAATGTCTTCGACCCGCAGGTCCTTGGCGGCGTGAAAACGCAAAGCTTTCATTCGGGTATCCTCCCCCTTGATGTCTCCCGGCGCCGAGGCACCTTGGGGGAGTAGAAGCGCGGGGCCGGGGCCGGACAACTGTCTCTTCTGCGACAGAGGCCGACAGGGGGCATGGAGCAATCGTGCAGTGGGCGCGCGCGCGCGGGGCTGGTAATCCGGTCCAAACCAAAGACAGGAGGTCGCCCATGAGCCTGGATGCCGAAACCCTTGCGCAATTCCTTGAAACGCTCGACCGCTTCGTCAAGGAACGCCTGATCCCCAACGAGGCGAAGATCGCCGACGACGACGCGATCCCGCCCGAACTGGTGCAGGAAATCTGCGACATGGGGCTGTTTGGCCTGTCAATCCCGGAAGAATTCGGCGGCATCGGGTTGACGATGTCCGAAGAGGTTCAGGCCGCCTTTGTGCTGGGCCAGACCTCACCGGCCTTCCGGTCTTTGATCGGCACCAACAACGGGATCGGGTCGCAGGGGATCATCATCGACGGCACGGCGGAACAGAAGGCAGCCTATCTGCCGCGTCTGGCGACTGGGGAACTCATCGCCTCGTTTGCGCTGACCGAACCCGAGGCGGGGTCGGATGCCGGGTCGTTGCGGACCTCGGCCCGCAAGGATGGGGACCACTACATCCTGAACGGCACCAAGCGCTATATCACCAACGCGCCACGGGCGGGGCTGTTCACAGTCTTTGCCCGCACCGATGCTTCGTCCAAGACCTCGGCAGGCGTCACGGCCTTTCTGGTCGAGGCGGGAACGCCGGGGCTTTCGCTTGGGCCGATCGACCGCAAGATGGGGCAAAAGGGCTCGCATACCTGCGACGTGATCCTGGAAGACGTGCGGGTTCCGGCCTCTGCCATCATCGGCGGCACTGCGCGCGAGGGGCTGGGATTTAAAACCGCGATGAAGGTGCTGGACCGGGGACGTCTGCATATCTCGGCCGTCTGCACCGGGGCCGCCGACCGGCTGATCCGCGACAGCCTGCGCTATGCGATGGAACGCAAGCA
>CAZCFC010000295.1:0-3852 GCA_964497815.1 uncultured Cypionkella sp. | reverse complement strand
CGTTATAGGACATCATCGGGTTGTAGACGTTCAACTCGAAGTGCCCTTGCGAACCCGCAAAGCCCACCGCCGCGTCATTGCCCATCACCTGCGCGCAAACCATGGTCAGGGCCTCGGCCTGGGTCGGGTTCACCTTGCCCGGCATGATGGAACTGCCCGGTTCGTTTTCCGGCAGGCTCAACTCGCCCAAGCCCGAACGCGGGCCCGAACCCAGCAGGCGCATGTCGTTGGCGATCTTGAACAGGCTGGCAGCCACGGTTTTAAGCGCCCCCGAAAACATCACCATGGCGTCATGAGCGGCCAATGCCTCGAACTTGTTCGGGGCGGTCACGAAAGGCAGGCCGGTGATCTCGGCGATCTTCGCCGCAACCCGCAGATCCCAGCCGACACGGGTGTTCAACCCGGTGCCAACGGCGGTGCCGCCTTGGGCCAGTTCATAAATATCGGGCAGGCACATCTTGACCCGCGCGATGCCTTTGGCGACCTGCGCAGCATAGCCCGAGAATTCCTGCCCCAGGGTCAAGGGCGTTGCATCCTGCGTGTGGGTGCGGCCGATCTTGATGATATCCTTGAACTCTTCGACCTTGACCAGCAGCGCCGCGTGCAGCTTTTCCAGCCCCGGCAGCAGCACGTCGCGTGCCATCATGCCGATTGCCACATGCATCGCGGTGGGGAAGGTATCATTCGACGACTGCCCCATGTTGACGTGATCGTTCGGATGCACCGGCTTTTTGGACGCCATCACCCCGCCCATCATTTCAATGGCGCGGTTCGAGATCACCTCGTTGGCGTTCATGTTCGATTGGGTGCCAGATCCGGTTTGCCAGACCACCAGCGGAAAGTTGTCGTCAAACTTGCCCTCGATCACTTCTGACGCCGCAGCGGCAATCGCGTTGCCCAATTCCGCCGAAATGTCGCCCTGATCAATGTTCACCAGTGCGCAGGCCTTCTTGATCACGCCCAACGCGCGGACGATGGCGATCGGCTGGCGTTCCCATCCGATCGGAAAATTCTGAATCGACCGCTGGGTCTGCGCCCCCCAGTATTTGTCTGCGGGAACCTCAAGCGGGCCAAAGCTGTCGGTTTCGGTGCGGGTGGCGGACATGGGCAAGCCTCCTGAAGGGTTTGCCGCGTCATAGTCGGAATGTCGCCGGATTTCAATCAGTATACAGTCGTATACCGATCCCTGCGACTACATGTCTTGGCGCAGATGAAGTGGAAACCTGCAGACGGTTTTCCGCGTCATGGATGGGCCGCGCGGCGGAAATGAAAGACGCGGGCGGGGGGCAGGTTGGCCCAGACCTTGGGTCCTTGGGTCACACTTAACCCCAGCCGTGCAATTTGCTCGGGTGAGATCGGCGGCTTTGGGCCATAGGTGAACTGCACGTAAGCCCCGTCGGCTGCCAGAATGTCAAAGGCGGCCTGCACGATGGATTCGCGCAGCGCAGGCGGCATCGACAGCAGCGGCAGGCCGGAAATCACCGCGCCGACGCCGGGGGCCACATGCTGTGCTGCGGTTTGGGCGCCATCGTGATGGATGGTCACAGCGGGATAACGCAGGTGCAGGTGGGTCACGAAATCCGCGCTCATCTCGAACAGGGTCAGGTCTTTCTGGGCCACACCAGCCGCCAGAATGCCCTCGGTCAGCCGCCCGGTGCCGGGACCAAATTCCACCACGCGGCCCGTGTGCGGTCCCAATCCCTGTGCCATCGCACGGGCCAGCCAGCGGGAAGACGGAGCAATTGCAGATACTTGCTTTGGCTGCGTCAGCAACTGACGCAGAAACAGCCGTGCCTCGTTGGCCATGCTGGCCTCCTGTAATGTCGGCAGGTGTTACTGCTTGCGGAATTTATCAAGGCGCAGGATCTGCGCTTCACCCTGCGGCGGGGTCGGATCATCCTCGGGGCCGTCTTCATCCGCGTCTTCATCATCCTCGTCGTCATCATCTTCATGCGTTTCAAAACGCAGGCCGAATTCAACGGACGGATCAACAAAGGTGCGCACGGCATCGAAGGGGATCACCAGCGGCTCGGGCTGATTGCCAAAGTTCAAGACGATGGAAAAGCCGTCGTCGGTCACTTGCAGCGCGTCAAACCAATGTTGAATAACCAAAGTCATTTCATCAGGATAGCGCGACCGCAGCCAATCGGCCATCTGCACGCCTTCGACCGTGGTGTCGAAGGTGATGAAGAAATGATGCGCGCCGGGAAGGCCGTTTGCGGCGACGTCCTTGAGAACGGTCTGGATCAGGCCCCGCATCGCGCGGTGCATCAGGTTGCCGTAATCAATGGATTTCGTCATGGGCCGCCCCTTGCTTCAATATGCCCACAATAAGGGATTCGCCTCTGAAGGGAAGGGGGGGACATCAGAATGCTGCAACCGCAGCAGAAACCCCCGCACAGATCGCCAGAACCAGTGGCAGCGGCCAGTGCCGTTGCAGCAGCAGGATCGCCGCCAGAACGCCAAGCGTGGCGGCAAGCGGTTCAAGCGACGCAGGATTTGGCGTCAGCAGGTACAGGGGCCCAAAGTTGGTCATGCTGACTTGCGCGAACAGCACATGGGCGGCAAACCACAGCGACAGGTTCGCGATGACCCCGACCACAGCGGCGGTGATGGCGGCCAGCGCGCCCGACAGGCGGGGGGCTTCGGTCAGCCGGGCAATCCACGGCGCGCCTGCGAAAATCCACAGGAAACAGGGGGCAAAGGTCATCCAAAGGGTGATCACCGCGCCCGCAAGACCGATCCAGACACCCCCCGCGCGGAAGGCGGCAAGGTAGCCCACGAACTGGGTCACAAGGATCAGGGGGCCGGGCGTGGTTTCGGCCAGCCCCAGACCATCCATCATCTGCGGCAGTGTAAGCCATTGCTTTTGCTGAACGACCTCTTGCGCCATCCAGGCCAGCACCGCATAGGCACCGCCAAAGGTCAGCAGCGCGAGTTTTGAGAAATACAGCGCGATGTCGGCGAGGATGCCGGGTGCGAAAAGCTGCAACGCCGCCAGTGGCAGCAGCCAGACGGCGGCCCAGACCACAATGGCGCGGCCTGATTGCGCCCAGGGTGCCGGGGCAGAGGCGGCCGGGCTTTTACCGCGCGCGGCGGCAAATCCCCAAATGCCGGCCGCAAGGATGATCATAGGGAAGGGCAGGGCCAGGAAAAACAAGGCGGCAAAGGCTGTGGTGGCGATGATCCAATGAGCGCGGGACTTCAGGGCTCGTTTGGACACACGCAGCAACGCCTCGATGACCACGGCCAGAACGGCGGCCTGGATCCCGGTGAACATCGCAGCCACCAGCGGCATCTGCCCCCAGGCGGCGTAGATCATCGACAGTGCCAGCATCAGGATGGCACCAGGCAGCACGAACAGCCCGCCTGCGATCAAGCCGCCCTTGGTGCCATGCGTGCGCCAGCCGATCCAGGTGGCCAGTTGCATCGCCTCGGGGCCCGGCAGCAGCATGCAGAACGACAGTGCTGAAAGGTAGTCTTTCTCGCTAATCCACTGATTTTTATCAACATACTCTCGGTGCATCAACGCGATCTGGGCGGCAGGCCCGCCAAAGGACAGCAGGCCGATGCGGGCCGAAGCGCGGGTCAGTTCGGACAAAGTTGGCGTCATGGCAGTGGCACGACGTAGGACGGCGGCTGACTGAAACGGCGCATCTGGCCTCCTGTGGCAACGGGGAAACGATGCCACCTCTGGGCCAAAGCGGCACCGGGCGTTCGCGGCCCTTGGTCCGATCTGGTAGGCATTTCAGGACTGCGGGTCAAGATCAGGAAAGACGGCGCGGGCCTGTGCCAAACGCCCGCAAGCCGATGCGGAAAGCTGGCTGCAAGGGCTGCATTCCGGTCTGGTTG
>CAZCFC010000294.1:0-3854 GCA_964497815.1 uncultured Cypionkella sp. | reverse complement strand
TTTCATGTTCAAACGAGTGGCCCGCCAAAATCGCATGGCCCTGTTCGATGTTGGTCTGAACTTCCTTCTCCAGCCCGAATTCCTTCAGGAAACCGTAAACCGTTGCCACATCGTAATCATATTGATGCTTGGACGGCTCTTGCGGTTTCGGCTCGATCAGGATCGCGCCCTTGAAGCCGATCTTGTGTTTGTATTCGACCACTTGCTGCAGGAACCGTCCGGCATGGGCGCGCTCGGCCGCCAGATCGGTGTTCAGCAGGGTTTCATAGCCCTCACGCCCCCCCCAAAGGACATAGTTCTGACCGCCCAACTTGTGTGTGGCGTCCATGTTGGCCTGCACGGTGGCCGCAGCATAGGCGTAGACATCCGGATCGGGGTTGGTGGCAGCCCCCGACATCCAGCGCCGATGGCTGAACATGTTCGCGGTGCCCCACAGCAGTTTCGCCTTATGGCTTTCCTGCTTTTGGCCCAGATAATCGACCATCTCGTCCAGATTACGCTTTGATTCTGCGAAGGTAGCCCCTTCGGGGCGCATGTCGGCATCGTGGAAGGCGTAGAAGGGCACCCCCAGAATATCAAACATCTCGAAGGCCACATCCGCCTTCAGACGCGCCAGCGCCATGGTGTCACCGAACCAGGGGCGGTCAAACGTCTGGCCCCCGAACGGATCGCCACCCGGCCAGGCAAAGCTGTGCCAGTAGGCCACGGCAAAGCGCAGATGGTCTTCCATCCGCTTGCCCATCACCACCTCGTCCGGGTTGTAATGGCGGAAGGCGTATTCGTTGGTGCTGTCTGCGCCTTCGAATTTGATGGCGGGGATGTTCTTGAAGAAAGTGGTCATGTCAGTCCTGTGATGGCAGTTTGGGCAGCACGATAGCGGGCATGGCCGGCATCGAACGCGTCTTTCAAGCCGGGATCGGGGTCGATCTGGCGGGCGATTTTCGGCAGGGTGGCGATTTCCGCACCGGCCCCGGTTGCCGCCATGATGGCAAGGCGGGCGGCACCAAAGGCACCGCCAAAATCTCCGGCCACGGGCAATTGGACCGGGCAGTCCAGCGCCGTGGCGATGGCGCGCAGCCAGTAGTCAGACTTTGACCCGCCCCCGACCGCCAGCAGATTTTCCAGCCGTGTCCCGGTGGCCGCCAGGGCATCGCGGCAGTCGCGGATCGCAAAAGTCACCCCTTCCAGCACAGCGCGCGTTCCGGCGGTGCGGTCGGTCGCATGTTCCAGCCCGGTGAACGCCCCCCGGATGGTGGCCGAATTCAGCGGCGTGCGTTCACCGCCCAGATAGGGCAGGAAGGTGGCCTTGCCGGGGGCCTGCAGCGGGCCAAGTTCGCCCGTCAGCGTCGCCGCATCCTGCCCGACCAGCCCCGCATACCAGTTCAGTGCGTCAGTGGCTGCCAGGATCACCCCCATCTGATGCCAGGTGTTCGGCAGGGCGTGGCAGAAGGTATGCACCGCCGTCGCGGGGTCCGGTTGATAGCCGTCATTGGCGGCAAACAGCACGCCACTGGTGCCCAGCGACACAAACGCTTCGCCCGCGCGTACAACTCCGACGCCGACGCCCGAGGCGGCATTGTCCCCACCCCCGCCCGCGATGACCACGCCCGCAGGCAGGCCCCAGCGTGTGGCCAACGCGGCGCGCAGGTGCCCCGACACGGCCGATCCTTCGACCAGTGCAGGCATCTGATCACGCCGCATGCCCGTGGCGTCCAGCAGATCCGCCGACCAATCGCGCAAGCCCGTGTCCAGCCAGGCGGTGCCCGCCGCATCCGACATTTCCGACACGTGATCACCGGTCAGCCACAGCCGCAGGTAATCCTTGGGCAGCAAGACCTTTGCCACCTTGTCCCACAGCGCCGGTTCATGTCGCTGCATCCACATCAGTTTCGGCGCGGTAAAGCCGGGGAAGACGATGTTGCCGCTGATCCGACGGAACATCGGATCTGCGTCCATCTCGCGCGCCTCAAGGGCGCTGCGGGTATCGTTCCACAGAATGCAGGGCCGCAGCACCTGATCGGCCGCGTCCAGCACAGTCGCCCCGTGCATATGGCCAGAAAGCCCGATGCCGCGCACCCCGGACAATCCATGTACCGCCAGCGCATCCATCACCGCTTCGGCCGCCGCGATCCAGTCGGAGGGTGCCTGTTCGGAATGCCCCTCATGCGGGCGCTGAACGGTCAACGGGGCGGTCGCCTCGGCGACCACCCCTTGTTTTTCGTCGATCAGAATGCCTTTCAGCCCCGACGTTCCCAGATCCAGACCTATGTACATCACACCGCCGACGCGGGCTTTTTGCCCATGATGATCATGCCCAGGATGTCTTCATCTGTCACCTCGTCAACCTTCACCGTGCCAACGCGCTGACCGTTTTTCATCACGACCGCGCGGTCACACAGCTTCATCACGGAATGGATGTCATGCTCGATCAGGAAGATCCCCAGACCCTGCTTTTTCAATTCCTGAATAAGCTCGGCCACCATCTGGGTTTCTTGTGGGCCCAGTGCTGCGGTTGGCTCGTCCATGATCAGGATCTTGGCGTTGAAATACACCGCCCGCGCGATGGCGACCGATTGGCGTTGACCGCCCGACAGCGCCGACACCGGAACATTGAACTTGCGGAAGTTCGGGTTCAGCCGCGCCATGATCTTGCGGGTTTCCGCCTCCATCGCGCTATCGTCGACAAAGCCGCCCTTGCCCACGATCTCGCGCCCCAGAAACAGGTTGGAGGCGGCATCCAGATTATCGGCCAGCGCAAGCGTCTGATAGATTGTCTCGATGTTGTACGCACGGGCGTCGCGGGGATTGTTGATCTCGGCCCGCTCTCCGTTGATGTAAATCTCGCCCGCGTCGGCCTTGTAGGCCCCCGACAGACACTTGATCAGCGTCGATTTGCCTGCGCCATTGTGGCCAAGAAGGCCGACAACTTCGCCGGGGTGCAGATCAATCGACACATGATCCACAGCCTTGATGCCACCGAAGGCGATCGAGATGTCTTTCAACTCGACCAGAGGAGTTCCGGAGTTTGCCATTTTCATCCCCTCACTTGGTTTTCTTGCGGTAAAGATTGTCAAGATAGACGGCCAGTACCAGCGCCACGCCGACCACGATCTTGCGATAGGATCCGTCACCAAAGCCGATCAGCACCATGCCGGTCTGCAAGCTTTGCATCACCAGCGCGCCGATGATGGCGCCGTAAATGGTGCCAACACCGCCCGCCAGCGACGTTCCCCCCACAACCGCCGAGGCGATGACGTACAATTCGTCAAGATCGCCCAATGCATTGGTGGCCGAGTTCAGGCGGGCCGAGGCGACAACGGCGGCAAGACCCGAAAGCATCCCCATCAGCGCAAAGATTTTCAGCGTCACCCAGCGGGTGTTGATGCCCGACAGCGCCGCCGCCTCGGGGTTGCCGCCGATGGCAAACACATAGCGGCCAAAGCGGGTGCGGGTCATCAGGATGGTCATGGCGATGCCAACAACCGCCAGGATCAGCACAGGATAGGCAAAGCCATGGCCGATAAACGCGTCCTCGGGCAGGCCCTGCTGCTTGAGGATACCCTTGGGCCAGGGATAGCTGTTGACCACCAGAACCGCCCCGATCAGCGCGCCACAGCCCAAGGCCGCCAGCGTCACTTCGGCCCAAAGCGGGCGCAGGGCAAAGCCGTGCTTCTTGCGCGCACTGCGGCCAGAGCGCAGCATCCAAAGCACCGCCGCGCAGCCCAACAGCCCGACGATCCAACTGCCGATCGCCCCGATGGACCCCATCGGTCCGCCACCCAGCAGCGCAAAGGTTTCATCTACCGGCGAAATGGTGCGGCCACTGGCCGACAGAAACGCCATGCCGCGCCAGA
>CAZCFC010000293.1:0-3872 GCA_964497815.1 uncultured Cypionkella sp. | reverse complement strand
CAGCGGCGCAGCGGCCTTGTCGGTTTCCGCGAACGGCATCTGTTCATTCGCGCCATAAACCGAACTGGTCGAGGCCATCAGCAGGTGCTGCACCTTGTGGGCGCGGGCCAGCTCCATCACGTTGAAGGTGCCCACCACATTCGCCTCGATATAGGCGCGCGGGTTTTCAAGGCTGTAGCGCACCCCGGCCTGTGCCGCGAGATGAACAATGATGTCGGGCTGTGCCGCATCAACCGCAGTGGTCAGCGCCGCCATGTCTTCCAGCGTCGCCTCGGTGGTGCGAAAGCGTTCATGTTGGGCCAGCATCGCGTGGCGGCGCTGTTTCAGGCGGATGTCGTAATAATCCGTCATGCCGTCATAGCCATGCACAGTAAAGCCTTCGGCCAGCAACAGTTTTGCCAGATGGAACCCAATGAAACCAGCGGTTCCGGTGATGAAAACGGTGCGCATGCTGTGCCCCTCTTGTGTTTGGCCCGTGGTAGCCGGGGCTTTGAATTGCCGCAACGACCGATTTCGGTCGGGGCGTCGTCGGGGCTGCCGATTGCCGTTTTTCCAGCAAATATGTCCGGGCTGCCAGATTTTCATGGCCATAGTCCTGTGCCAACCGACCGAAAATCGCCCTGCTTGGCCCGGCAGGCGCGCAGATCAGGTTGCTGTCAGCATGACAACCGTTTGTGGCGGTTTTTTGCCGATGTGCTGCGGGCGATCAGACCTTTGCCTTCCGTGGGATGAACGATGCGGGTCGGGCCGGGCAGCAACTGGCAGACCTGTTGGGTCAACTCTATCCCGCGGCGGGCCCGGTTAGGGGTTCAACCGCCTGCCCATGGATGAACGCCTGATCGCGCCAGTCGTGAGGGGTAAGGCTGCGGAATTTGATATGGGATTCATGCCGAAGGCGGCGCTGGGGGGGCTGGGAAATCCGGCTGACCAGCCGCGCCGCACAGCAGGCGTTGAACATCACCGCGTCGGACTTCGGTATCCTGATGGATGACCATTGCGCAGTGATGCCCGCGGGGGGCGGTTCATGCGCCCGATCGGTTCCCGCCGGACAGCCGACGGGTCGCGGATTTTGCCGGTTTTGGCCGCGTGACAGTCAGGTTTGACGGACCTGCCCACCGACATGTGCCGCCTTTTCTGCGACCTTACAACAGATGTCGCCAATCCAGGGTGCCGCTGCTAGGCTTGGGCCAAAAGGGGGGTGTCATGGATATTCTGATCATCGGCGGCGCGGGGATGCTGGGGCAAAAACTGGCTCAATCCTTGCAGCAGGCAGGCACCTTGGCGGGGCGACCCATTACCAGGATCACCTTGGCCGATATGGTGACAGCGGTGGCCCCGCCCGGCCCGGCACAGGTAGAGGTACACAGGATTGATCTGGCGCAGGCAGGGGCGCTGATTGCGGCACGGCCGGATGTGATTTTCCATCTGGCCGCCGTGGTGTCGGGTGAGGCCGAGGCCGATTTCGACAAGGGCTACGCTGTCAATCTGGACGGCAGCCGCAATCTGTTCGAGGCAATCCGGGCACAACGCGGCTATTGCCCGCGCCTTGTGTTCGCCTCGTCCACGGCGGTGTTCGGCGCGCCCTTTCCGGATGAAATCGAAGACGAGTTCTGCGTGACACCGGCCAGCAGTTATGGCACGCAAAAAGCGATCACCGAATTGTTGCTGAACGACTTTTCCCGGCGGGGGATCTTTCAGGGCATCGGGCTGCGACTGCCCACCATCTGCATCCGCCCCGGCACTCCGAACCGGGCGGCTTCGGGTTTCTTTTCCAACATCCTGCGCGAGCCGTTGGTGGGCCTGCCCGCAGTGTTGCCGGTGCGCGATTCCCTGCGGCACTGGTTCGCCAGCCCGCAGGCGGCCGTGGGCTTTTTTGAACGCGCGGCGTCGATGAATCTGGAGCAGTTGGGCGTGCGGCGGTGCCTGAACATGCCGGGCCTGTCGGCCACGGTGGCCGAAGAAATTGAGGCGTTGCGGCGGGTGGCGGGGCAAAAGGCGGTGGACCTGATCCGGGTGGCGCATGATCCGGCGATAGCCGCGATTGTCGAAACATGGCCACAGCGGTTTGATGCGGCGCGGGCGACTGGGTTGGGGTTTGTGGCCGAAACCAGCTTTGATCAGATCATTGCCCGCCATATCACCGCGGAATTGGACGGGTGATCCGCTTCGCCGTGCGGGGCGTATAATGTTGAACAGAGGGTAATCGGCATGGGCATCGCTGCAAAATCCGGGGTTTTGGCTATGGGTCTGGTGGCCGGCATGGCAGGGGCGGCCAGTGAGGCGCCCGGTTTTCAATTTCCTTCGATTGACGGTGGGGCCTACAATACGGCTGATTGGCGTGGCATGCCGGTTCTGGTTGTCAACACCGCGTCCATGTGTGGATTTACGCCGCAATATGAAGGGCTTCAGGCGCTGTCTGATCAGTACAAAGGCCGTGCGGTGGTGCTGGCGGTGCCGTCTGATGATTTCAATCAGGAGCTGGCTTCGGATGCCGAGGTCAAGGAATTCTGCGCGCTGAACTTCGATCTTACCCTGCCGATGACCACCATCGAGCATGTGGCCAAAGGCGATGTGCATCCGATGTTTGCATGGCTGCGCGATACGCAGGGCTATGTGCCGGACTGGAATTTCAACAAGGTTCTGCTGGGCCCGGATGGATCCTACATCGCGGCATGGGGTTCGGGCACCAAACCAATGTCCGGCACCATCACCGATGCCATTGATGCGGCTTTGATCGCGCAGTAATCGTCGAATTGGTCTGAAAATTTTGCCAAAGCGGCGCGTTTCGGTCTGGTATTGCGCGTGACCCAAGGGCAAACTTGCCCAAATCCTTGGGGGAGACGACGATGGGACGGATGGATGGCAAACGCGCGTTGGTGACAGCAGCGGGGCAGGGCATTGGCCGTGCTGCGGTGCTGGCCATGGCCCGCGAAGGAGCGCGGGTGATTGCCACGGATGTGAACGAGGCGGCCCTTGCCAGCCTTGCCGCCGAAGGCATCGAAACCCGTGTTCTGAATGTCCGCGACCCGGTCTCTATTGCCGCCGCGGTTGCAGCGGCGGGGCGCGTCGATGCGCTGTTCAACTGCGCGGGATTCGTGGCTGCTGGCAGCATTCTGGATTGTGACGAGGATCAATGGGCCTTCAGCATGGACCTGAACATGACGGCCATGTACCGGATGTGCCGGGCTTTTCTTCCCGGCATGCTGGACAACGGTGGGGGGTCGATCATCAACATGGCGTCCGCCGTGGGGCCGATGATCGCGGCACCCAACCGCTTTGTCTACGGCGCAACCAAGGCCGGCGTGGTGGGCATCACCAAGGCGATTGCCGCCGATTTCATTACCAAAGGCATCCGCTGCAACGCCATCTGCCCCGGTACTGTCGAGAGTCCCTCGCTTGAACAGCGGCTGCGGGACACCGGCGATTACGAGGCGGCACGCAAGGCGTTTATCGCCCGCCAACCCATTGGCCGCATTGGCAAAGCCGAAGAAATTGCGGCGCTTGTGGTCTATCTGGCGTCGGACGAGTCAAGCTATACGACGGGCGTGGCGCATGCCATCGACGGTGGCTGGACCAACACCTGACCGACCTTGCAAGGAAAGCCCCCCGTGATGGACAGATCGACACGCATCCGCATTTGATCCTGCGCCGATCCGCGACGTGCAGCTGCACTGCGGTGGAGGGGCGGCGCGGTCTGGTTGAAAACCCGGGTCGATGACGGCTTGGGCGTGGCTGTTTGGAAGCGGATTGCGGGGGCAGGTCGCGTCTTGGCGGGCCGAAACGGATGGTGGTTTTGACGATTGGCTTGCCGACTGCGACGGGCTGCATGTGGTCTGGTTCCGCCCTATCCTGAACCGGATTGCCGCTGATCT